>JAJYKG010000109.1 GCA_021788795.1 Thermoplasmata archaeon
GCCGGGAACCGGCTTTCCCCACTCGATGATCAGCCCTGCATCCATGGCTCCTCCCCGTGGGCTCCGCGCCGAATGGGCATGCCGGACCGCCACTCACCTCCCTCCCCGAGAGTCCGGCCGCCCGCCTGGCGACAGGCTGATGGTGTCGTCCCGGGTTGTCACGGCGCCAGGGCCGTCAGGCCCGCCCCTCCGGGGACGGGCGCCTTCCCCTTTTCACCGCGGGTCCCGCGTGCCCGTCCTCATCGGGACCGCAGGGCCCGGGAAACCCGCGCGAGCCCTTCCGTCAGCGTGTCCGCGGGGATGCCGATGTTGAGCCGGAAGTGGCCGCCGAGCCCGAAGGTCTCCCCCGGGGCGATGAACGTCTGGTGCTCGCGGAGAAGGGTCTCCGCCAGCCGGACCGTGTCCCCTCCGACCCTCGGGAAGGCCAGGTGCGCGACCGGCTCCCGCCATGGGATGCCCACACCCTCGGCCCACTCGCGGGCGACCTTGCGCCCCTCCGCGATCAGGCGGCGGTTCCTCGCGACGGTCTTCTCCCGGTTCCGGAGCATGGCCAGCGCGATGGCTTCCGAGGGGCCCGCGGGATTGACCGAGAGGTAGTCGAGGACGCCGCGGACCACCTCCCTCACGGGGCGCGAGGCGCGGATCCACCCGATCCGGAGCCCTCCGGCGCCGTAGAACTTGGACATGCTCGACGTCACGATCGTGCGTTCGTTCAGGCCGCCGAGGGTCGGCGTGTCGTGGTCGAACGCGAGCTCGCGGAAGATCTCGTCCACGAGGACGTAGAAGCTGCGTTCCGCAGCTTGGTCGGCGAGGCCTCGCACGTCCTCCGGTTCGAGGGGACTCCCGGTGGGGTTGTTCAGGTTGGACAGGACCACCAGCCGGAGGCCCTTCGGCGCGGCCGCCGAGACCTGGTCCGCCGTCAGGCGGAAGGCGTCCTCCTCGCGGCGCACGACCGGGGTCACCGCCCCGCCGAGGCCGCGGGGGATGGCTTCCAGGGGCTGGTAGACCGGGCGCTCGACGAGGACCCGGTCGCCCGCCTGCACCAGGGCCGCGCAGACCGCGAAGTTCGCCTCGCTGGCCCCGGCGGTCACGATGTAGTCCTCCGGCCGGCCGCCGTGGAGGTGTGCGAGCTCCGCGCGGAACTCCTCGCTTCCGCCCACATGGGCCTCGCCCAGGGAGCGGTCGGCCAGGCCGCCATACTCGGAGAGGCGCTGGGCGGGCATGTCGCTGCTCGAGAGATCGTAGCGTGCCTTGCTGTGGCCCTCCTCGACCCGGAACATGAGATCGAAGCGTTCGAACCGCATGCGGGCGGTCAGGGCCGAGCGGAGATTAAAGCCCGCGCTCCTCGCGTGACGGGGTCCGCCTCACGCCCGTTCCTCTCGGGGGAACCGGAACCCGCGCAACAGCGAGACCAAGCCGTAGACGAACAGGACGAAGAACGGGAGGCCTGCGCCCACGTAGAGGACGCCGGGGAGGTCGAACGCGAGCAGCGTCGGCAGGAGGAGGAACACGCCGCCCACGATCCCGATGCCCAGGGCGCGGATGGCACGGCCCAGCCGGTCGACTTCCTGGAAGATGCGCAGCTGGAGGAGCTCCCGCGAGGTGTTCCGGATCTGGAGGAAGAGGCGGACGAGGATGCCGAGGAGCCCGAGTCCTGCGGCGGTCGCCAGGGCGGCCCCGACCTCGTACTGGAAGGCGACACCGGACGTGCTCCAGGGACGCCCGGGGGGCCGTTTGAACCCCGCGGCCTGAATCCGGAGGTTGACACCCGGACGCGGACGAGGTTGGACGCGGACGACGCGCCCCCGGACCGGGTGTCGCGGGGTCGTTCGGGACAACCGTTTATAGCGGGGTTCCCATGACCCTTGGAAGGGGTAGCGGTGGTGTCCGTGGGGGCGCCGTCCAGCCGTGCCGGGGGCTTGCCTCGTCGACTGCATTCCGCGGAGACGCAGGAGGGGAGGTCGTGAAGAGCACGATGATGGACTTCCCCCTCACGCTCACGCACATCCTGGACCACGCGGGCACGCTCTTCGGCGGTGCGGAGATCGTCTCCCGCCTCCCGGACAAGTCCTTGCACCGCTACACGTACGCGGACTTCTACCGCAGGACGCGCGCGCTCGCGGAGGCGCTCCAGAGGGCGGGGCTGCAGCCGGGCGACCGGGTGGCCACTCTGATGTGGAACCACTACGTCCACCTGGAGACCTACTTCGGCGTCCCGGCCGCAGGCGGCATCCTGCACACGGTGAACCTGCGCCTGCATCCGAACGACCTCTCGTACATCCTCAACCACGCCGAGGACCGCTTCCTCGTTATCGACGACACCCTCCTGCCGATCCTCGAGCGGGTGAAGGACCGCGTGAAGATCGAGCGGGTCCTCGTGGCGCCCTTCACGGGGAAGCCGGTCCCTCCCGGGACGACGAGCTACGAGGAGCTCCTGAAGACCGCGACGGGCACGTTCCGGTCGCCCCCCATCGAGGAGGACGACGCCGCGGGGCTCTGCTACACGTCCGGGACCACGGGGAGGCCAAAGGGCGTCCTGTACTCGCACCGCTCCCTCGTCCTGCACACCTTGGTCGGCGCGCTGCCGGGCGGCATCGGGATCGCCGAGTCGGACACGATCCTCCCCGTCGTCCCGATGTTCCACGTGAACGCCTGGGGGATCCCCTTCATCGCGACGATGATCGGGGCCAAGCAGGTGTTCCCCGGCCCCCACCTCGACCCGGAGAGCCTCCTCGACCTGTTCGAGCGCGAACGGGTCACGGTGACCGCGGGCGTGCCGACGATCTGGATGGGGATCCTGGACGCCCTGGACAAGAACCCGAAGCGTTGGCGGCTCACGCCCGGGATGCGCATGCTCGTCGGGGGCTCCGCGGCCCCGGAGGCGCTCATCCGCGGCTTCGACCGCCACGGCCTCCGCGTCGTGCATGCCTGGGGGATGACGGAGACGTCCCCGCTCGGCACGGTGAGCGCGCTCAAGCGGCACCTTGAGGAACTCCCGGAGAAGGAGCGCTACGAGATCCGGGCGAAGCAGGGCTTCGCGGCACCCTTCGTGGAGCTCCGGGCGGTAGGCGAGTCCGGGGAGATCCCGTGGGACGGGAAGGCGCTGGGCGAGCTGCAGATCCGGGGCCCCTGGGTCGCCGCGAGCTACTACCGCATGCCCGAGGCCGGCGACCGGTGGACGGAGGACGGCTGGTTCCGGACCGGGGACGTCGTCACGATCGACCCCGAGGGGTACGTCAAGATCGTCGACCGGACGAAGGACCTGATCAAGTCCGGCGGCGAGTGGATCAGCTCCGTCGACCTGGAGAACGCCCTCATGGCCCACCCGGCGGTCAAGGAGGCCGCGGTGATCGCCATGGCGAACGAGAAGTGGGGCGAGCGCCCGCTCGCGGTCATCGTGCCGAAGGACGGGCTCGGCGTCACCGCGGAAGAGCTCCGTGCGTTCCTCGAGCCCAACTTCGCGAAGTGGTGGCTCCCGGACGCGATTGTCTTCACGAAGGAGATTCCCCGCACCGCGACGGGGAAGTTCTCCAAGCTGCAGCTGCGGGAGCAGTACGCGAACTACCGGCCGCCCCCGAGCGACCTGCCCGCCTGACGGCCCGCGGGCTCAGTCGCCGCCGTGCCGCGGCGGGGCGTTCCCCCAGTCGTGCAGCTCGGCGTCCTTCGCGCACTTCGCGTGCATGAACACCTTCGTCCGCTTGCGCTCCACGACGACGAGCGCCTTCGATCCGTAGGGCTCGATCTTCTTGCACCAGGCGCATCGGACCCAGCCTTGCGGCCAGTCCAGGGCGGTGGACGCTTGTTCAGGAGGCGTGGGGGACCACCACGTCCGGAATGCGTTCCGGGTTAAAGACTTCGCAGCCGTACAGCCCCCGGGGGGATGCCGAGTCCGGCCCCGTCTACGGGCGGCGCGGGGAGGCGCCGGTCAAGCGCGCACCGCAGGACGGGCAGACGTCCTGTCCCGCGTACACGTCACCGCCGCAGCCCCGGGCATGCGAACCGCAGGGGCCCCGGCGTCTCCCCCGCACTTTGGTCATGCTCCTCGGGAACCATTCCCGCGACGACGCTGACCGCCATCCCCGGGAGGACGAACCCGGCCACGATCCCCAGGATTCCGAAGAACCAGGTGCCGACCGACCCTGCCAAGACCCCCGCGAACACGAACCCGATCGCTGCGCCCGAACCCATGTCCCTCCGCCTCGGAGGACGGAGCGTCTTCTGGGACTGATATCCTGCGTATGTACCGGACGCCGCGTGCGCGCCTCGGGGATGGCGTTGGGAACCGGAGAACGGGACGGGCCTGCGGGGATTCGAACCCCGGTTAAAGGCTCCGGAGGCCTCTGTCCTGTCCAAGCTAGACTACAGGCCCGCGGCCCGCCGTAAGGGGTCGTCCCATTAAGGCTTTCCGCCGCAGAGTCTGCGGCCGCCCCGCGCTTCACTGGGCCGGAGGCGAGGACCTCTTCTTGCGGCGCCGGACGAGGACCACGAGGAGCACGACGGCCGCAAGGACGATGACCGTCGCGGCAATCCACACCGCGTAGGACCCAAGCGACGACGTCTTCGATAGCGCGGCGTTGACCGTCTGCGTCTGCTGGTACTGGACGGTCACTGACTTGGTGAGCGCGTCGTAGCCCGAGAGGCCGAAGGTTAGGTTGAACGTCCCGGGCGCGGCCGGGAGGCTGTAGTAGCCCGTCGCGTTCGTCGTCGTGAAGTACCCGCCCGCGCCCGTCGAGACGTTCACGTTGGAGAGGCCCGCGCCGTCCGCCATGTCGGTCACGCGACCTTGGATGAACGCCGGCGCGGATCCCGGATTTCCGGGCTGCTGCCAGACGAAATCCTCGTACGTGTAGTTGCCGGCGAACTCCTTGGCCGTCGCGTCGAGGTTCCACGCCGTGATGTTCGTCGGGCCTCCGAAGAGGCTCTTGGCCACGGTCACCGTGAACGCGCTCGTGCCCACCGTGACGTTCGCGGTCATGTTGACCTGGGGCGCGGTCGTTTGGTTCTGGGTGAGAAGGGCCCTCCCGTTCGAGTACTCGAAGATGTAGTGCGTCCGGTTGTCCGCGCGGCTGTACATGCGGATGTCATAGGTGACGTTCGGTCGCGAGGCGATCGTCGTCTGGACCTTGAGGTAGAGGTTCACGCTCGTGCCCGCGTCGCTGGAGCCGAGGCGGATCAGGTTCACCACGCCCGGGGAGGGGCTCATGATCCAATACCCACTCGCGTCCGTGACGTGGGTGCCGTTCGAGGTCCACATCGTGAAGACGTCGCTCGCGGGGTCGCTGTAATTCAGGTCAAGGCTCACCGCGGCCGCGCGGACGGAGCCCGCGGCCGGGGGGGCAGGGGTTGCGGACAGGGTCGACACAATCGCAAGGGCCAGGGCGAGTCCAAGGGCCAGCCCCGTGAGAGCGCGTCGCATAAACCCCACCTCATTTAGGGGGTCCTTAGACGCTATGGTACGCTTATCAAACGCCGAAACACCGGGAGCCGGCTCACTTCTTCGCGAATTCGGTATAGCCGCAGCGGCCGCAGGACACGCGCCCCTCGTGCTGCGCGAGGAACGTCCCGGAGCCGCACTTCGGGCAGCTCTGCCGCGTCCGGTCGAGCCGGTCCCCCTCGATCTTGTAGAACGTGCGCTTGAGGCCCGCGGTGCCCTTCTCGGCCTTCTTCTCCGCCATCACTTGCCCTCCTTCTTTTTGGGTTCCGCCTTCTTGGCCCCAGGCTTCCCTTCCTTCTTCTCCTCGTGCTTCTCGGCGGGCTTCTTCTCTTCCTTGGCGGCGGGCTTCTCCTCCTTGTGCTCGGCCTTGGCTTCCGGCTTGTGCTCGGCCTTCGCCTCGGCCTCGTGCTCCGGCTTCGGCTCGGCCTTCGGGGCCTCCGCCTTGGGCTCCGCCTTCGCCGGCTTCTCGGCCTTCTCGCCCTCCTTCTTCTCCTTGGCCTCGGGCTCCTTGAGCTTGTTCCGGACGAGGATGTGGGAGCGCTCGACGGCCAAGGCCTCCTCCTTGGACTTGTAGATCTTCGCGTAGCCGATGGTCTCGAACCGGCCGAAGGAGGACTCGGCCCGAGAGACCACGACGCCGTCCTTGGAGGCCCTCAGCTGCTTCGCGAGCTCCGAGCGGATCGCGTCGCGCGTCGGCGTGGCCTCGGCCTTGTGGACCGCCTTGAACGTGACCTCGACCCGCTTCAGCAGCGGGTTCTCCTTCTTCGCGACGATCTGGAGCTCCATGGGCGTCTACCGTTCCATCCGTCTCAGGATGTCCAGGACCCGCGACTTCGCCGCAGGCTCGGCCCGCACCACGACGACGCCTTGGCCGGGCATGCCGTACAGGACGGCCCCGGTCTCCGGCGCGAGAGCGATGCAGACCAGGGCCAAGAGGTCCTCTTCTCCCTGGACTTCGACGCGTACCCGCTCCTCTGATTTAAAAGCTTCGGACAGGACCTTCCAGGCGTCCGCGGCGATCGCGGCCGCGGGGTTCTTCAGGCGCATGATGCGCGCGTGGATGCGGGCGAACGCCTCGCGGAGCTCGGGGTCCTCCTGGCGCTTCGTCTTGAAGTCGACGAGGCACAGGTCCGGCGTGCGTCCGCGGGCGATCAGGTCAAGGGTGCAGAAATCGCCGACCGTGACGACGGGGCTCGCCGCACCCACCGCCGGAAGGATGTCGGGGCCGTGGACGAGCGGACCGAGGGGCCACTTCAGGTTCTCGCGGAGGGAGTCCGGAAGTCTCAGCGTGACGTTCGCGAACTCAGCGAACGCGGAGGGCGTACTTCCCGTTGGCATGGAGGTTCATCTTCTTCGCGATCTCGGACTTCGGGTGGTCCACGATGATCACGTACCCCTGCCAGTCCTTGGACGTCGGGTTGCCGCAGAGCGGGCACTTGTCCTCATCCGTGATTGCGGAGCAGTTCTTGCAGGCTTTGGGGATCTTCACGACCATGGGCTCAGCCCCCTCTCTTCCCCTTCTTCACGCGGCCCTCGCTCCGGGCGCGGTCCTCCTCGATCCACTCGATCTTCCCGAGGGCGGGCTGGCGCATCGTGAGGCCGATCTTGGACTCGCGCGGCGCACGCTCGTTCAGGGAGACCGCGACGATCCGCACGCGGACGCGGTCGCCCACGCGGAGGTCGCGCTTCGTGTCCTTCCCGATGAGGCGCTGGCCCTCCTCGTCCACGTCCACACGGTCGTCCATGACCTGGGAGATGTGGAGCAGGCTTTGGGGATCTTC
>JAJYKG010000110.1 GCA_021788795.1 Thermoplasmata archaeon
TGGCTGTACACCGCCCTGCGTCACGATGAGGCTGTCCGCGGACACACACAGGCCGGCGGCCGTCGCCGCCTTCCCGGTGGCGTAGATCCCGCGCGGCGAGAGGCGGCTCATGTAGGACAGCAGTTCCGACTTCCCCACACCGGGGTCGCCCACCATGAGCACGTGGATGTCTCCGCGAATCCGCCGGCCGTCGGGGAGCAGCTTGGGCACGCCGCTGAACAGCTGGAGCGCGAGGGCCTCCTTCTCCACATGCATCCCGTACAAGGAGGGCGCGATGGATGCGGTGATGAGACGGTAGATGTCCGGGCTCGATCCCGCCTCCTGGATGAGGCGTGCGTCCTCCTCGGTGACTTCGATCTCCTCGAACTCGACCTGTTCCCGCTCGACCGAGTTCACGTCGATGAAGATATCGAACAGGGTCGACTTCGCGCCCGGCCGTCCCTTCTGCACGCTCCGGAGGACGCCGTTCATCACGACGCGGTTCCCGGGACTGATGTGGCCGGTGAGATCATCCTCCACGTAGGCCGTGAGCCGCTGCGGTTCCTCTCCGCCCCGCAGCCCCTCCGGGGCCTCCTGGATTTCCAGCTTCTGCGTGTCCAGGTACATCGAGGTCTCCGTGAGCAGCTTGAACTTCGTCGCGCTCGCGGACCGCTTGCAGCCGCCCTGCTCCTCGTAGCACTCCAGGGGCTCGCGGAAATTCTGGCCGTCCTGCTCCTCCTTGAGGATCGTGCCGCAACGGAGGCACTGGAAGAGCGCGCCGACCACCCGCGGCCGCACCTCCGTGGACTTCCGGACGAGGCCCTCCACGGAGATGTACTGTCCGAGGTGCTTCGCTCGCAGGTCGCGGATCTGGACGCGGTTGTCCCGCGGCAACCCCTTGACCCGCAGGTGGATCTCGGTGAGCTCCTCGCCCGGAGGCACGAGGCGCCGCATCGCCTCCTCGCCCGCGGTCAGGACGTTCAGCGGGTGGCGCATGAGGTAGATGGCCATGTCCGTGTCGAACCGGTTCAGCTCCGTGAACAAGACCTCGAGGCTCCGCTCCTCCGGATACCGGTCCGCGACCTGGATGATCTTCGAGACGTAGCCGGCGTCCTCGAAGAACTCCTCCCACTTCGCGATGAGCTCATCCTGTGGAAACTCGACGAGCGTGCGTTCCTCCCCTGGTCGCCGGGCCCGACTCCCCCCGAACTCCGACGGCGCGTCCGCACTCTCCATGTTCCTACTTAACCTCCAACCCCATCGTTTCCTGTCCACTGGAGCGGAACCCCATTCCCCCGAGGAAGGTGTCGCAAGGGGCCATTTCCAGTGGACCCCGGAGTGTCGTTTCGGCCTGCCTCAATCGCAGGGCGAGTACCCGCACTGGCCGCACAGCAGGCATCCGTTCGTGTGGAGGAGGGTCGCTCCGCAGTCGGGGCATTCGGTGGGGATCCTGCGTCCGACGCCGTCGTCAGGCTCTCGGGCGCCGGGACCGGACTCGCGCAGGTCGCTCACTCCGGCCCCCTCCACAGGGCCGGGAAGGCATGAAGTCCTTCCCGGGAGGTGGGTGAAAGTGAGAATCCCGTCCGGGAGGCGAAGCTTCTTGTCCCCCGCGGGCTTCGGCCCGCCATGGACCTCCCCGAGGAGCTCCAGTCCCTCCAGCGCTTCCACGGCCACCTGGGCATCTACGTGACCCTGGGCCTGCGCATGGGGGCGATCGGCAAGCGGACGTTCGGGCACTGGAAGGGCCTGAAGGCGACCGTGCGCACGGTGCCGAAGCCGCCGATGATGTGCGTCGTGGACGGCGTGCAGGTCGGGAGCGCGTGCACGATGGGCAAGGGCAACATCGCCGTCGAGGCCGCGAACGAGCCCTCCGTGACCTTCGAGAAGGAGGGCCGCCGCCTCACGGTCTCCCTGAAGCCCGGGCTACGGGCGACCGTGGACTCGGAGATGTCCCACGAGCGGGAGCTCGAGCGCTCCCTGCACTACTTCTCCGTCCGCGAGGACGACGTCTTCGTGATCACGGAGGGCTGAGGCCTACCAGCCCGCCACGGACCACGTGGCGTTCGAGGGCACGCGCACCCAGACGCCCTCTCCGGGCGCCAGGAGCGCGGCGTTGGCGAGGAGCTGCGTGTGGTAGGGGTCCGTTGGACTGAAGCCGACGACCTCGTCCGCGCCGGTCGCGGCCTTGAGGTCCGCTACGGTCACGTTGCCAAGGAGTCCGGGAAGGGCCACCAGGTTCCAGCCCGAGCATAGCCGGACGTCCGCGCGGGCCCGGGCCACGCCGAGGACCGCCACCGTCCCGGCCGCAGTCGCGTTGAACCAGAAGCCCTGCCCCGCCGCGAGTTGCGTCGCCGGCCCCTGGGTCGGCGTGATCCGTGTCCACGCGAACCCGCCGCCGCAGGCGTCGTACGCCCAGGCCTCGGACCACGCCAGGCCATTCGCCAGGGTGGTCAGCGTGCCGGCCCCCGGATCCACGGGCATCCCGAGGAGGTTCGGCCCCGCAGCCACGGAGACCCAGACCTTCGCGGCGACGTACGGAGACAGGTCCGTGTTGTTCGCCGCATCGATCGTCTCGATCCGGTAGAACGCGTCCGCGGGGTCCGAGGCGCCGCGCCCCGGGTCCACGAAGCGGTACGTCGCCGCGCCCGTCGCGGTGATGTTCCCGCTCACCAGGGTGTACGGACCCGCCGCGGAGGCTGCCCGCCACACGCGGTACTGGGCCGTGCCGCCGTACAGGCTGTCGTCCCACGCCTTCGCCCAGGTGACCTCCAGGTCTGCGGCCCCGTTCACGAAGGCCACGGAGGTCGGCACGGCGGGCGCCGGCGGCAGGACGTCGGGGCCGACGTTGATCACGACGAAGCAGGTGACGTTGAACGGACCCCAGTTCCCGCCCGCGTCCTCCGCGTGGACCCAGGCACAGCCCCGTCCCGGGGGCACGGCGAGGGTGCCCGTCCACGTGACGCTCTCCACAGGCGCGTCGAAGCTCCCGTCCGCGGCGGACATGCGGAGCCCCGTGCCGTTCGCCGCCGTGGGCTCCGTGGCGGACCAGAAGAGCTCCGCGGCGCCGATGTCGGCGCCGCCGCTCCGCGTGCTGTCCGCGGTCGCGTTGAACGTCGCGAGGGCCGCGGCCCCGGGCGGGTCCGGCCCGAGGCGCAAGCTCCCGGCGCGGATCACGGGCCCTAGGGAGTCCCCGCCCGGCCGTTCCACGGAGAACGTCGCGTTGCTGACCGCCTCTCCGGTGAGGCTCGGCGTGCCGTTGTCGGCGGCGAAGATGCGCAGGAGGTACGCGTGCGCGTTGAGGAGCCCCGCCGTGCTCCAGTTGAGCGCGCGCGCGGTCCCCGGGACGGTGACGAGGTCGATCCACGTCTGCCCGCCGTCCGGACTGTAGGCGAGGGAGAAGTTCGCGAGGCCGATCCCCGGCCCGGCAGCCGACGCGGTCCAGTTGACCGGGATTGTGCTTCCCGTGTACACGCCCGCCGCGGGGGCCCTGAGGGAGACGGACGGGTGGTCGCGGTCCAGGGCCGTCGTCGACGTGCCCACGAGCCACCGCAAGGCGTTGTCGAGAATCTGCGCGCGGACCGCGCTGTTCACCCGGAGGTCCGTCGCGTTCGTGTCCAGGCTCGTGATCTCCCACGCGAAGTACTCGAGCCGCGACGGCGTCCCGCCCCAGGCGCCCACGCCCGCCGTGCCGTTGGCTGCGGACGAGGCCCACTGGAGCCCGATGGGTGCGTTCCCGGTGCACCCGGCGACCCCCCCGTCGCGCCACGCCACGTTGGACGTCCCGCCGAGGCTGTAGGCGGCGATCTCGTCGTCCGCGCCTCCGGTGCGGTGCGGCGTGTACCCCACGCCGGCGGTGTACGCACCGCTCACGGGGTTGCCCGCGACGCCGACGACCTCGTCGATCGTCGTGGGGTCGCAGACGAAGCTCGCTTTGAGCACGCCCCGCAGCCACTCGGCGTTCGTCGCGTTGTACCACGGCGACGTCGTGCTGCCCAGGGACCACGAGGTGTCGTGGGAGAAGATGAGGAGGCGTCCGCCGCCGTCGAGGTACGCCTTGACGAGCGCCTGGGCGCTCACGTTGAACGTCGGATACTGCTCGAGGCCGACCTGCCAGATGACCGCCCTGCGGCCCTGGAGCACGCTCAGCGGCGGCAGGCCGAGGTCGGCGACGTGCCAGGTGGACCACGTCCAACCGTCCGCGTCCAGGGCCGCGGCGTACGAGGCTTCCCGCGCCACCGGGAACGTGTCGTCCCCGATCACGAGGAGGACGTCGCCCCACGGCTGCGTTCGGAACGTGTAGTGCCTCCCGCCGTTCGTGTCCCGGGTGAGGTGCCCGAGGCCGTCCGTCGAGAGCACGTCGTAGTAGTAGAGGGTGTCCGGCTGGAGGCCCGTGAGCGACACGGCGTGGGAGGTGACGAGGAGTGGGTCTCCCGTCGCGCTGCCGAGGCTGGCGGGGGACGTGCCGTAGGCGACCTCGGAGGCCGCGGACAGGTCCGTGGACCAGCGGACCTCGGCGGACGTGGCCTGGATCTGGTCCGCGACGACGCCGGAGACGGTGGGCGACGTCGCGTCGACGACGGCCGTGGCCACGGCCGTGTGGGCCGGGTTCACGTCTTGGTACGTGACCGTAATCGTGTCCCCGTTGCGGACCTCCAGGATCCCGTCCGCCGCCGGCTGCGCGAAGGCGGTTCGGATGGAGCCCGTCCACGGCGCCCCGGGGGCCGCCTGCGCCAGTCCGACCGTCTCGCCCGCGGGCTCTAGGCCCGAGGTCACGAGCACGGAGGCCGAGGTGGCGTTGGCGTCGTACACGGTGATGTGGATCGTGTCGTTCTCGCTGTAGGCCGGCTTGTCGAGGACGACGCGCCCATAGCCGGGGTCGAGGCCGCCCGTGGCCACGAGGGCGAAGGGCTGCGGGCCCTCGGCCACGTCCGCGCCGATGATCTGCACCTGCCAGTCCCCCGCGGCGGGGTTCTTCAGGAGGACGGCCTCCTCCGTGTTCGTGCTGTCGAAGGCGCCGCCGGGCACGGAGGCGCCCTGGGAGGCGGAGCCGAAGTTGTTGCCTCGATACACCGTGCCGTCCGGAGCGGTCACCTGGAGGTCCAGGTCGTTGACGAGGGCCTTCGCGGCGCCGAGGGTCCCGGGGTAGTCCGTCCACGCGAGGACGAAGCGCGCGGACGCCGCGCCCGGGACCACGTGGAACGTGTAGGTCATCGCCTGGCCCGTGACGAGCCCGGCGGGGTTGTCGACGACCTGCGTGTCGAAGGCGTCGCCGGGGAGGGGCAGGATGCTCGAGAGGAGGACGCGCCCGAAGCCCTGCTGGTCGTTCGGCCACGTGGCCGCCGTGGCGCCGGTCCCGGTGAGCTGCTGGCCCGAGGCGAAGAGCATGGCCCGGAGGAGCGCGGCGCTCGGATCGAACGCGTCCGCGGCCACGGGGGCGCGGGTCGGGTACCAGCCCTGGGTGAAGTACTGGCGGATGATCGCCGCGGTGCCCGCCGCCGCGGGCGTCGCGAAGCTCGTCCCCGCCCACGCGTGGTCCGCGAGGACGCACGCCGGGTTCGAGCTGGAGTAGGTGGGGCAGTCCGCCACGTCGCCGCTCGAGGTCGCGGAGATGCCGTCGCCCATCGTGACGAGGTCCGGCTTCAGCCGCCCGTCCTGAGTGGGCCCCTGGCTGCTGAAGGCCGCGAGGTCGTTCGGGCCCCCGGAGCAGTAGGACTGGAGGCTCGGGTCCGCGTTCGGATTGCAGGCCGCACCCACAGTGACGACGTTCTTCGCGGTGCCCGGGGAGTCGATCGTCCCCGCGCTCGGGCCCTCGTTCCCCGCGGCGAAGAGGACGAGGAAGTCCGGGTGGCTCCAGATGAACGCGTCCACCATGTACGCCTGGGCGTCGTACGCGTCGCCCGGGGAGCCCCAGCTGTCGCTCTGGATCCGCACTGGGGCCACGGGGTCATTGTAGACGAGCCCGGGCGGGCCGAACAGGTCTGCGTAGTCCGCGGGCACGTAGAGCAGCTGCTCCCCGCCGTTCGCGCAGGTCGTCCCGGCCGCGAGGCCGCCGATGTCCTCCATGTAGATCTTCGCGGCGAGGGCCTGGCCGTTGTTCACCTCGCTGCTGTTGATCCCCGCGGCGTTCCCCGCGAGGGTCGAGGCCACCGCGGTTCCGTGGCCGTCCGCCCCGCCGTTGTACGCGCAGTCCATGATCGAGTACGGGTCCCAGAGGCCCCCGCCCCCGGGCCAGGTGAGCTGCCCCGTGAGGACGCCTTCATCAAGGTACCGCACGACCTTGCGTCTCGCCGCATCCGTGCAGTTGTACAGGTCCCCGTTGCACACCCCCCCGCCCGTCCGCACGATCTGCGTGTTGCTCTGGCGGAACTGGGCGCCGTCGTAGTCGAGCCCCGTGTCCGCGATCCCGATGACCTGCCCACTCCCGTTGAGGTTCACGTTCCAGTACCGGAGGTTCCCGGCTTGGTTCGTCTGGAGGACCCAGTTCGTCGCGTAGTCCTGGACCGTGACCGGGACGACGGGATCGATGTACTGGACCTCCGGGAGGGCGGCGAGGGCGGGGAGGAGGGAGGAAGGGACGCGGGCCTGCACCCACTGGAAGTCCCCGGACCCGTACGCGCCCACGATCCCCGCGGCCGCGGGGCCGCCCGCGCGGGGCGGCACGCCCGCCTTCGCGAGCCACGCCTCCACCGCGCCCGTCGGTTCCCCGGGCATGACGACGATGCGGACGTCCCGAACGCCCGCGGCGGACGCCAGGCCGGAGGGCATCTTCCACGCGCTCTCGTACGGGCCGACGTAGTCCACGTAGGGGAGGGAGCGCAGGCCCGCGAGGGCCGCGGGCGGCCCGCGGACCACGAGCGCGTCCGTCGGGACGTAGAGGAGGACGCTCAGGCCGCGCGCCGCGAGGGCGCTCTGCCAGCCTGCCATGATGGGGGCGAAGAAGTGGACGAGGCCCACCGCGTCCCCGGACGGGTCCCGGGGCCAGGCCGCGATGTCGGTGACGGCCAGCGTCCTCACGTCCACGGGGCCCGTGGCCAGGCTCAGGTAGGGCGCAGCCGGCATGGCCTGGGCGTACGCGCCCGATGCGGCGATCGCGTCCATGGAGGACGAGGGGCCGCGGGCGAAGGAGAACGCCCCGTAGGCCTGGAGGAGCTGGGCCCCGGCCGCGGCGATGTCCGCGGCGGAGGCGTTCGTGCGGAACGTGACGACCTAGATCGGAA
>JAJYKG010000111.1 GCA_021788795.1 Thermoplasmata archaeon
CGACGTGGGAGTCGTGCGCCTTCCAGGCGGCCGCGCGATGATCTCGACGACGGACCCGATCTACATCGTCCCCCAGTACGGATGGGAGCGGGCCGCCTGGTTCGCCTTCCACATCCTCGCCTCCGACCTCGCGACGTCGGGCGTCGCACCGCAGTTCGCGACGATGGACTGGAACCTTCCCATGGACATCGAAGACGACCAAATCGAAGCCATGCTGAAGGTCATGGACCGCGAGGCGAAGAAGTACGGCACGGCCATCGTCACGGGCCACACAGGCCGTTACGAGGGCTGCAACTATCCGATGGTCGGCGGGGCCACGTTCCTCGCCGTCGCCCCGGCGAACGGCTGGGTGACTTCGAACCTGTCCCGGACAGGGAATCGCCTGCTCGTGACGAAGACGGCGGCTCTCGAGGCTACGGCCATCCTGTCGAACACGTTCGGGGAAATCACCGCGCGCCACCTCTCGCCGGAGAAGACCGCGAGGGCCCAGGCGCTCTTCGAATCCATGAGCACCGTAGACGACGCGCTCACCGCCGTGGCGGTCGCCGGCCTTCGGAGGGACGGCGTCTGGGCGATGCACGACGCCACGGAGGGCGGGGTTCGGAACGCGGTGTGGGAGATGTCCCAGTCCTCCGGGCTCGGCGTGGACGTGGACCTGACGAAGGTCCCCGTGGACCCCGCGGTCGCGGAGGTGTGCCGCGTCTTCGGCATGGAGCCGCTCGACGCGATCAGCGAGGGCACCCTCCTCCTCGCGGTGCACCCGGACGCCAGCGAGCGGGTCATCGCGAGGTTGAAGCGCAAGGGCATCCTTGCCGTGGACATCGGGGCCTTCACGAAGAAGGGCAGCTCGTGCCGGGACCGCGGACAAGTCTTCGGGCCGCCCGAGCGGGATCCCTTCTGGGTGGCCTTCAGCCGGGCCCTGTCCGGGGAGATCGCCTGAACGCGGAACCGAGCCGTCGCGGGAAGTGGAAGCTGAGCGGCGTCTACCTGGTGACCTCGCCGAAGCGGCCCGTCTCCGCGATAGTCGCCATCGTCGAAGCGGCCCTGGAGGGCGGCGTCTCCCTCGTCCAGTTCCGCGACAAGGGCCAGTACTCCGACGCGGAGCGGCAGGAGGCATGCGACGCCCTGAAGGATCGTTGCCATCGCCGGGGCGTGCCTCTCCTCGTGAACGACGACCCGCAGCTCGCGAAGCGCGTGGTCGCGGACGGCGTCCACGTGGGCCGTGACGACCCCTCCCCGCGGATCGCGCGAGCTCTCCTGGGACCCGCGGCCCTCGTCGGCGTGACGGTCTACGGCAAGCCTGCCGAGGAGCAGGCCGCGGAGGCCGCCGGGGCCGACTACCTCGGCATCGGACCGTTCTTCCCGAGCGTCACCAAGCCGGAGGAACCGGAGATGCCCCTGCACCTCCTGGACGCGGTCGTCCACCGCGCGAAGCTCCCCGTGTTCGCCATCGGCGGCATCGACGCGGAGCGAGCATGGCAGCTGGCCCGCCATGGCGTCGCCGGCATCGCGGTGGTCTCCGCAGTCATGGACGCGGCGGACCCGCGGGGCGCCGCAGAGAATCTGCGAACCGCCTTCGAGAAGGGGCGCTCCGGCACCCCCTGACGACTCCGGCCCGAAGGGCGCGGCGTCGGTTCGGGCCTATCCCCATTGTTATTACTTTCCTTTCGGAGCGTTCATCGACCCCCCGGGGGAGACCGAATCCGATTTCCATGCCCGAGCAGAGGCCCCCCAAGAAGGCTCCGCTGAACCCCAAGCGCACGCCCATCCGCGAGAACGACCCGATGGAGCGCCGCGGCGCGTTCGTCGAGGCCCTCATCCCCTACACGCGCGAGGAGGCCATCCTCGAGGCCCAACGCTGCATCCAGTGCGGCAAGCCCTGGTGCATGGACGAGTGCCCCATCCACCAAGACGCGCGGGGCTACATCAAGCTCATGGCCGCGGAGGATTTCGACGGCGCGCGCGACCTCATCCTGCGCGACAATCCCCTCGCCTCGTGCCTCGGCGACGTCTGCTACCACTACTGCGAGGCGGTCTGCCCCATCACGAAGCGCGGCGAGGCCATCGCAATCCGGCACCTCAAGCAGGCCGCGATGATGTACGCGGACCCGGCCAAGCCGTACGCGCCCGTCGTCCCGACGAACGGGATGAAGGTCGCCGTGATCGGCGGCGGGCCTGCGGGCCTCATGAACGCCTGGATCCTCGGCCAGCGCGGCTACGACGTCACCGTGTTCGAGTCCTCCGACCGCCTCGGCGGCCTCATGACCGGCACGATCCCGGCGTACCGCCTCACGGACGAGACGTTCCAGGAGGACATGGCGCGGTTCGCGAACCTCCCCGTGCACTTCGTGTTCCACGCGCAGTTCCCGAAGGAGCTCAGCCTCGACGACCTGCAGCTCGAGTTCGACGCGGTCTTCGTGAGCATCGGGACGCACAAGTCGCGCGGCCTCGGGATCCCCGGCGAGGATCTGGACGGCGTGTATGCCGCGCTCAACTACCTGAAGGAATCGAAGCGCGGCGAGCGCCGGTCCATCCGCCCGCGGGTCGTCGTCATCGGCGGCGGGGATGTCGCGATGGACTCCGCGCGCTCCGCGTTCCGCCACGGCGCGCAGGAGGTCACGATCCTCTACCGCCGCAGCCGCGAGGAGATGCCCGCGGACGACCAGGAGGTCAAGGAGGCCATGGACGAGGGCGTGACGTTCCAGTTCCTCGTCGCTCCGGTGCGGTTCCTCGGGACGAAGCGGCTCGAGGGCATCGAACTGCAGCCCATGGAGCTCGGCCCGCCGGACGAGAGCGGACGCCGCCGCCCGATTCCCGCGAAGACGCCCCCCGTGACGATGGCATGCGACGCCGCGATCCTCGCGGTGAGCCAGGAGGCGGAAATCGACCTCCTCCCCAAGGATCTCGAGGTCAAGCTCGCGAAGGACGGAACGCTCCAGGCGGACCCGCAGACCGGCGCGACGAAGCGTCCCGGCGTGTACGCGGGCGGCGGCGCGAGCGTCGTGCATGCGATGGCGGCGGGCAAGCGCGCGGCCCTCGCGATGGACGCGTACATGCTCGCGAAGAAAAATGCGGCCGCGTGAGCGCAGTTGGGAAACGCGCGTGCGCGCGCGTGGAGAAGCGCTTCCGTACATGGAGGACGACGCGTTCCGCGAACCATCAGTAAACCGTTAAATAGGGCCCGTCGTCTGCGACCAAGGCTGTGCGGCAACTCATCGTCACGGAGAAGTTCAACGCCGCGGTGCGCATCGCCACCATCCTGAGCGACGGGAAGGCGAAACGCGGTTCCGTCGACGGCGCTACCGTCTTCGAGTGGTCCAACGGGGGCGACCGCTACCAGGTCGCCGGCCTGCGGGGCCACATCATCAACCTCGACTACCCGGACGCCCTGAACGACTGGCAGCGGACGGACCTCAAGGAGCTCATCTGGGCGGAGCCGCAGAAGGTCGTGACCGCGGGGAAGATCGCCGCAGCCCTGAAGACGCTCGGCGCCCAGGCGGACGAAGTGGTCATCGCGACCGACTTCGACCGCGAGGGCGAGCTCATCGGCGTCGAGGCCCTCGACATCATCCGTTCCGTGAACCCGGACGTGCGCGTGAAGCGGGCGCGGTTCAGCGCCCTCACGAAGTGGGACATCGAGCGCGCGTTCCGCGAGCTCGCGGACGTCGACTTCCCCCTCGCCGCGTCCGCGGAGTCGCGGCAGTCCTTGGACCTCGCCTGGGGCGCGGTCCTGACGCGCTTCCTTTCCCTGGCCTCCAAGCAGGTGGGCAAGGACTTTCTCTCCGTCGGCCGCGTGCAGAGCCCGACCCTCGCCCTGGTCGTCGACCGCGAGCGGGAGATCGAGGACTTCGTCCCCGAGGACTACTGGACGCTCCACGCGAAGTTCACGAAGACCCTCGACGGGCAGCCGGTGGAGTTCGAGGCGGACCACGAGCACGGTCCCTTCTGGGCCCACCGGGAGGCGGAGGCCGCGAAGGCCCAGGCCGAGACCGCGGCCAAGGGCACGGTCCTCGAGTACATCGCGAACGAGCGCGAGGAGCACCCGCCGCCGCCCTTCAACACCACGATGTTCGTGGCCGAGGCGAACCGCCTCGGGTTCGGCGCCGCGATGGCGATGAAGATCGCGGAGGACCTGTACCAGGGTGGCTACATCTCCTACCCGCGGACGGACAACACCGTGTACCCGTCCACGATCAACCTCCGATCCGTCCTTGAGAAGCTCGCCGACTCCCCGTTCGCCGGGGAGGCGCGGGAGCTCGCGGCCCAGGAGCACCTCCGCGCGAGCCGCGGCCGCACCCAAGCCACGGACCACCCGCCCATCTACCCGGTCGCCGCCGCGACAAAGGAGAAGATCCGGAAGGAAGGGCACTGGCGCATCTACGAGCTCGTCGTCCGCCGGTTCTTCGCGACCGTCGCGCCCAACGCGGTCGCCCTCGCCTCCGAGACCAAGATCGACCTTGCCGGCCAGGCGTTCAAGGCCCAGGGCTACCTGATGCGCTCCCTCGGGTGGCGGAAGTATTATCCCTACTGGACCGTCCGCGAGGCCCAGCTGCCCACCCTCGTCGTCCAGGAGCAGCTGGACCGCGTCGGGCCCGTCGAGGTCCGGGCGGACCGGACGAAGCCCCCGGCCCGGTACTCGGAGGGCTCGCTCATCCAGGAGATGGAGAAGCTCGGCCTCGGAACGAAGTCTACGCGGCACGAGATCCTCAAGAAGCTCAACGACCGCAAGTTCATCGAGGGAAAGTACCCGATGCCGACGACGAGCGGGCGCGCGGTAATCCAGGCGCTCGAGGACCACGCGGAGCGCATCACGCAGCCGGAGATGACGGCCCACCTCGAGGAAGAGATGGAGAGCATCGCCCGCGGCGTGCTCGAGCCCAAGGTCGTCGTCCAGAACTCCCAGGAGATGCTCACGGAGATCCTCGACACGCTCGAGAAGAACCGCGAGGCCATCGGCCAGGAAATTGCCGCGGCCTTGCGCGAGCAGAACTACATCGGAAAGTGCAACGTCTGCAAGGAGGGCAACCTCGTGGTCATCCGGTCGCGCCGCGGCACGCGGTTCCTCGGCTGCGACCGCTACCCGCTCTGCCGCAACACGCACCCGCTGCCGCAGGTCGGCGTCATCCAGAGCGCGGAGCAGAACTGCCCCGAGTGCGGCTCACCGATGATCAAGCTCATGGACCGCGGGCGCACGACAACGTTCTGCGTGGCCTCGGACTGCCCGACCGTGCGGGAGAAGAACTTCATCGGGAAGTGCGACAAGTGCGGGACGGGCGAGCTGACGATCCGGCACGGCTCGTACGGCAAGCGGTTCGTCGGCTGCTCAAACTATCCCGAGTGCAAGAACTCCTATCCGCTCCCGGGCCGCGGCCTCATCGTGCCGACGCCGGACCGCTGCAAGGCCTGCGGTCACCCGGTCGTCAAGGTGATCATGCGCGGCCGGCCGCCGTGGATCCTCTGCCTGAACATGGAGTGCCCCGCGAAGAACGGAAAAGGGAAAAGACCCGCGGCCAAGCCGACCGCCGCGGGAGCGAGGAAGGCCCCGCGCAGGAAAGCCGCTGCGCGGAAGAAGAAGGCCGATCCTGCCCCCGTTGAGGCGGATGTACCGGCAGGCTGAGGCCGGCAGTCGACCTTGGCCGATGGAGACGGTCGGGACCGACGGAAAGGGCGCCAAGCTTAAGCTGCCCGCCGTCCTCGCATCTCGGGGTGCCACGATGGCGGTGGAGGGAGAAGGAAAGTCCCCGCGGATCGCTCGCATCTACCGGAAGGTAGCCGCCTCGCATCGGAATCGGGTCATCGCCTGGGGCGTGGTCTGTGCCTTCGTGGTCTCAGGGTTCACGGTCTTCACCGCCCTGCAGACGAGTGAGGCGACTCAGCGAGAAACGTGGCAGTCGGACCTGAGCCTGTTGTGGATTTACCGGAACGATTTCAACAACGCGGCCACCAACCTCGCTTTCTACCTGCAGACCGGCAGCGGGAACGCAGCGAATGCGACCGCCGACTCGGTTGCCAACGCCTACCTACTTGCGGAGCGGGCACGGTTTGAACTTGGAGGTTTCCCTTCGGGGACCGCCCTCAACCTGACGGCCAGCAACCTCTGCCGCGTACGCTCCGCAGTATGGTACCTCCTATGGCCGTGGAACGGGACGTATTCCGTCGTAGGATACTACAACTCCACCCCCTCGCTCGAGTACGCCCAAGGGGCGTTCCACAACCTCACCCTTCTGCTCGATACCATCTTCCGGCATGCGGACCCAGTCTACGGTCCTCCGGCCAATCCCTTGGTGTTGCTCGGGACTGCTAATGCTACGGCAGTTCGCGGAGAGGTAGGGGGTTGGCGGCTCTCTATCGCCGCTTTGCCGAGATCGGCTACTGCTGATTCGCAAAAGGCTTGCTAGGGAGACGCCATGAACTGGACGAACTCCTCGATGCTCCGCGTCTGGAGCACGTAGTTCGTCTTCTTCTCTCGTCCGATGGTCGACGTGGGCGTCCGGCCGTAGTGGTGTCCCGGACAGACCACAAGGGCGTCGTCCATCTTCCGGACCTTGTTGAAGAGGGAGTCGTACATCGCGCGCACGTCGGATCCTGGAAGGTCCGTCCGGCCGCAGTCTCCGACAAACAGGCAGTCGCCCGTGAACACGCGGCCCGCGACGACGAAGCAACAGGAGTCGGGCGAGTGGCCGGGCGTGTGCACGACTTTCACCTTGAGGTCGCCTACAGGCACGATGTCCCCGTCGTGGAGGACGAGGTCCTTGCGGGCCATGCTGAGCTCGTGGGCCGCGACCTTGCCGCCCGTCTCGTCCGCGAGGCGCTCGTTGTCGAAGATGTGGTCCGGGTGGTGGTGGGTGTTGAAGATCGTCTCGATCGTGTAGCCGTTCTCGCGGGCCACCTGCTGGAGGATGCGCGCGTCGAAGCTCGGGTCGACCACCGCGGCGACCTTCTTCGTAGGGTCGCCGATCAGATACCCGAAGTTCTGCATCGTGCCGATGATGCGTTGGTCGAAGAACGCGTCCATGCTCTCTCCTCCCCAGACCGCAGGGTCGGTTAAGGGTTCTGCCTTACCGCGTCTTGACGACGGTGTACCCGCGGTCCGTGAGCGCCTTCGACACGGCCTCCCAGGTGATCGTCTCCGGGTCGAACTCCACGAAGCCTTTGTTGATCACGTAGTTGATGTTAGA
>JAJYKG010000112.1 GCA_021788795.1 Thermoplasmata archaeon
GTGGCGTGAGCGCGGAAAACCTTAAGCGGAATCAGTTGTTAGGCCGCGAAGCCGGGCTCGTGGTCTAGTGGTTATGACGTCACCCTGACACGGTGAAGGTCACCGGTTCGAATCCGGTCGAGCCCATTGTAACTTTTTTATGCGTTTCGGTCACCTGTTGGCTTAAGGGTTCCGGTGCCGAAACGCCGTATGGACCAGCCCGAGGTCAAGCTATCGACTACCTGTACCCTAACGCTTGGTGCTCTCTCCGAGAGTTGCGAGCTGGTTCTGGCAAAACGAGTGTCCCACCCTTGAGGGGTTAGGCCGACACGGGCCAGCAGGTCAGACATTCGCAAAGGTCGTTCTCGTTTTCCGTGCGGCTGCCGGGCGCGACCATCTTAGGCAAACCTATTTCCTTCCGGGCGGGCTTGGCAGGGCTACAAGCATCCCTCCACAGTGCCGCCCGGGCTTGTCGACGCGGCTCGCGTTGCCGGGCGTCCTTCCTTTTTCCCGGCGGACGTGTTAGGGGCCCGGCTTCTTCGGCAGCACCACCGTGAACGTGGATCCCCGGCCCGCCTGGGACGTGACCTTGATCTCGCCGCCGTGGGCGGTGACGACCTGGCGGCAGAAGGCGAGGCCGAGCCCCGTGCCCGCGCCGGCGGCCTTCGTCGTGAAGAAGGGCTCGAAGAGACGGCCGAGGGCCTCCGGGCTCAGGCCCGCGCCCGTGTCGGAGACGACGAGGGTCACGTCGGCGTCGCCCTCGTCGATCTGGATCGTCACGTTCCCGGCCTCGGTGGCTTCATACGCGTTCTTGATCAGGTTCACGAAGACCTCCCGCAGCTGAAGGGGGTCGACCTGCGCGAGGACGGGACGGCCTCCGAGGTCGAGGACGAGGGAGATCGTCGGCTTATGGTAGGATGCGACCGCCAGCGCGGCGGCCCGCACGACCTCCCGCAGGTCCGCCTCGACGGCCTCGACCCGCCCCCCGCGGGCGAGCTTCAGGAGGCCCTGGAGGATGTCCGCCGCGCGCCGCCGTTCGGCGTCGATCCTGTCGAGCTTCTGGGCCGCATCGGGGTCCGCGATGCGCCGCCGCAGGGTCGCCGTGAGGAGGGCGATGTTCGTGAGGGGGTTGTTGAGCTGGTGGGCCACGAACGACGCGACGCCCCCCGCGGAGGCGAGGCGCTCCGTCTCGACGAGGCGGCGCTCCAAGCGCTTGGCTTCCGTCACGTCCCGGGCGATCACGAGACGGGCCCGTCGCCCGCCGAGCAGGAAGTCGTCCGCCGAGACCTCCACGTCGATGACGGAGCCGTCCTTCTTCCGGTGCCGCCAGTATCCCACGTCGAGCCGTCCGGGGGCGGCCTTCGCGACGTCCTCGAGGAGGAGCGGGACGTCCTCCGGGGGCCGGATGTCCTTGATCGTCATGGAGAGGAACTCCTCCCGCGTGTAGCCGTAGCCCCGCAGCGCGGCGTGGTTGACGTCGAGGAAGCGCAGGCTGTCGGCATCGTAGAGCCACATGGGCAGGGGGTTGTTCTCGAACAGGAGCCTGTACCGACGGCGGCCCGTGAGGAAGGACCGCAATCTCCTTGCAAGGCCGCCGTTCATGGTTGAGGTCGCCTCTGTGGCGACCGGCTGAGGGAGGAGGTTCATGGTCGCTCGACCGGACGCGTCCGGTCGCCCAGTTCCCATGTCCAGACGGACTCATCAAGCTGACGCAGAAATGTTCCTTCTGGGGTTCCGAGTTCACTTGCGACAAGGCGTCCGTCGGGCTTGGGATGTCCGCGGTCTCGGCGTTCCCTCCGCTCCGCCGTGGGGGCGAACACGACCGAGCCCAAGCCGGAACCGGTTCGAGTCTATCACCGAGGCGATTCGGCCGGACGGGGTTTCCTCCCCCGCGCATAGATGTAGAGGATTGAGCGACCAAGCCGAAGGGCAGCGTCCTCGAGGAGGAGATCGTATGCGCTCCAGTGCTCGCAGGACGCATCCGCATCCGCCCTGCGTTCCCATACGTGCCGCACGAGGGGCGTCAGGTCATGGACCTCGATGTCTGTGAGACCTGCGTCTCCCATCCACTTTCGGAAGTCGCCCGGCGTGCCCTCGCACAGGTAGTCCAGACCGATCGCCGTCAGCCCAGCCCGCTTGTCCGCCGGGATCGGCCTCGTGAGGAGGACGTCGGTCAAGGCGAGGGTTCCGCCCGGCCGGAGGACCCGGGCCATCTCCCGCTGGCCGATCTGCGTCGGACTCGGCGTCGGATAGACGATGAACTCGCTCACCACCGCGTCGAAGGCCTCGTCCGGGAACGTGATGCGGGTGCGTTCCGCCTTCCGGAACTCCACCAAGGCCTCGAGACCCTCCTCCTTCGCCTTGCGACGCGACGCCCCCAGAAGTCCCTCGTTCAGCTCGAGGCCCACCACCCGCCCGCTCCGCATCCTCCGCGCAAGCCAGAAGGCGAGGTGGCCGCCGGCGCTGCAGAGCACGAGGACGTCCTGCCCGTCGGGGCGCCCCAGATCAGAGGCGAGTTGGTCGAGGATCGGGGATAGCGCGTCCACCTCGCGAGGGGTCCACTCCACGTTCTGCCTTCCGCGATTCTCGAGGGAATCGCGCCTCAAGAAGCCAGCGGTCGGATAACACGTACGCCGGAGTCCTTGGTCGGTCACGGAGACCGGGAACCTCTTCGCTTTGGAAACGTCCGGGATCCGACCAGTCGCGGTTCAAGTCGGCGGCCGCGACGCCTTGGCTACCTCACGAGGCCCAGGATCTTCCAGCTGGGCGGAAGCTCCAGTCCCAGCGAGCGCATATAGACGACCAGCTCGCCTTCATGGAGGATTTCGTGCTCGATCAGTGCCTCCAGGTGCGAATGGACTGGAAGTCCATCGGCGTAGTGCTGATGGGTCCGAGTCCAGTCGATTCGGATCGTCTCAAGGTCACCTTGGGTGAGTTCCCGGAGGGTCGAGCGCAGCCGCTGTTCCGCACTGCGCAGAAAAACGAGGAGATCCCTCTGTGAGGACTCAAGCGAGTGATCGACGGCTGGCCTTGCGAAGTCCATCCTCCTCGTTCCCAAGGCCTCCGTGTAACTGACCTCAACGTCTGCGATGTGTAGGAACTGTTTCCCGAGAGTCCCCATGCCCCTGCCGCACGTGAAGCCAAGGAGCTCGTCGGAGAGCCGCTCCAGAACGTCGACGATGAGTCCGTGGTGCAAGCTGTGCCTGTCGACGGTCGCCTGCAGCGTTGGGTCCATGCGCCCCCGCCCATCGGACAAAGCGATGCGGTGTCATAAAGTCCATGAAGGAGTTCAGAGACGGGCTTGAAATGGAAGAGGCGCAGGCCCGGCCTAGCCTGCCCGGTTTCCGAAAGCCCGAGCCACTCGACAGTTTTATCGCCTGAGGGCCCGATTCCGGCCCTTGCCAGGATGAAGCGCTCCGACATCATTGGTTTCTACAAGAAGAGCGCCGACGAACGCTGGCGAATCCTCCGCGAATTCGGCGGTCTGGCGGGTGCAGAGATCGCCGCGCTGTGCGACACCGGCGCCCTGAGCTTCCGCCAAGTGGACCGCATGATTGAAAACGCGGTGGGCAGCATGCCGCTCCCGCTCGGCGTCGCCCTCAACTTCCGGGTCAACGGGAAGGACTACCTCATCCCCATGGCCACCGAGGAGCCGTCCGTCGTCGCGGCGGCGTCCACCGCGGCGAAGATGGCCCGTGAGCGAGGGGGGTTCACGACCTCCTCCAGCGGGCCAGTCATGATCGGTCAAGTCCAGCTCGTCGACGTGCCCGATCCCCAAGCCGCACGGTTGACGATCCTGCGGCATCGGGAGGAAATACTCGCCTTGGCGAACGAGGGCCATCCGACCCTGATCCGGTCCGGGGGCGGGGCCAAGGATGTCGACGCGCGTGTCGTCCACACGGCTCAAGGTCCCATGGTCGTTGCGCACCTCCACGTGGACTGCCGCGACGCCATGGGGGCCAACGTGGTAAGCACGATGGCGGAAGCCGTCGGCCCGCGACTCGCGTCGTGGACGGGCGGCCGGGTGTACCTCCGGGTGGTCTCGAACCTCGCGGTCGAACGGCTCGCCCGGGCCCGGGCGACGTTCGCCAAGGACGCCATCCAGACGGACCGCGCCTCCGGCGAGGAAGTCGTCAAGGGCATCCTGGAGGCTTTCGCCTTCGCGGAAGCGGACCCTTTTCGGGCCGCGACCCACAACAAAGGGATCATGAACGGCGTCGACGCGGTCGTCGTCGCGGCGGGCAACGACTGGCGCGCCGTCGAAGCCGGAGCCCATGCCTATGCCGCGTGGAGACCGGGAGGCTATCGGTCCCTCACGACGTGGGAGAGGGATGCGGAGGGCGACCTCATCGGGACCATCGAGCTACCGATGGCGCTCGGGCTCGTTGGCGGCGTGACCGCGGTCCATCCCACCGCCAAGGCCAACGTGCGGCTCCTCGGCGTCAAGACGGCCCAGGAGCTCGGCGAGGTCGTTGCCGCCGTCGGCCTGGCCCAGAACTTCGCCGCCTTGCGCGCCCTCGCCACCGAGGGCATCCAGGAGGGGACGCCGAGTCCCGAGTGATCGCTAGGACGGGCGCTGTGGGCAAATTCGACCGGACCCATGCCGCGTCCGGGTGAGTCGACGGTCTGAAGGTTCAGCTATATCGGGTTCGCATCTCTCGATTCGCACCTGAACGAGTCTAGGGTGCGCCAGGATGTGAACCGGAAGGGGTGATTTCAGACCCGCACGCCGGGCTGAAGTTCCTCTATGTCTTGTCAGAAACGTTTAGGAAGATGCAGAGTCAGTTACGGTCTCGTGGCCTCCGCACATACAAAGTACTCGACCAAAGAATTGTCATCGAGAACCTGGGAAGACTTCGAGAGGCTCTTTCAGAGCAAAAGTGAATGGGGAGGTTGCTGGTGCATGATCTTCCAACGCCCCGGACCTATACCCAAGAAGGAAAGGGAGCAGTGGACCAAGAAACAAAGGATTGCGAAGGACCGCCAGGACAAGAAGGATTTGGTGGACAAGGGATGCTCACACGGCATTCTGGTCTACTCCCAAGGAGAGCCGGTGGGGTGGTGCCAATTTGGCCCCAGAGAGGAGTCACCACGCATCGACGCCGGACGCGTATACAAGAAGCTCTCCCTCGATAGCAGGGGCAAGAAGCTGTGGAGGATAACCTGCTTCTGGGTCGAGAGAAGACATCGTAACAGCGGAGTCGCAAGCGCAGCCTTGAATGCCGCGCTTGACTCCATAAGGAAAAGGGGAGGGGGATTGGTCGAGGCCTATCCAGCCACCCAGAAAGGGTTCCCGGCTGATTGGTTTGGCACCTTGTCGATGTTCGAGAAAGAGGGATTCGGGGTCGTGGCACCGTTTGGGAAGGACAACGTCCTAGTGCGACGGACGATTTAGCATGTTAGGCGACCAAGGAAGCGATTTTGGACTTACGCCAAGCATGTTCGGTTGTCGGATGTATTTGAGCCCAGCATGATGGATTGAAAATCTGCTGCCGCCGGGATATCGACATGCGCAATGAGATAGAATGACAACGGGCTGTGCCACTTACCCCACGACGCGAATCTGGCCTTCGCATGGATGGCGGCATGTGAAATTAGGGCTCGTCCAAATAAGGGCCCATTAGGCACGCCGGCGCCCTGCGCCCGCTTTCTTCACCGGGGGACCCGCGCGGTAGAAAC
This sequence comes from Thermoplasmata archaeon, assembly GCA_021788795.1. Lineage (GTDB taxonomy): Archaea > Thermoplasmatota > Thermoplasmata > RBG-16-68-12 > RBG-16-68-12 > RBG-16-68-12. The sequence continues at coordinate 5,659 of JAJYKG010000112.1, forward strand.
TGCACGCCCAAACGGGCTGCGCCAACTTGGATTGCATGAACCACTCCGAGAAGCCGAAGTGCAGACGCACAATCGGGCCACCCCGTCCTCGAGCCCGGACGGCAGTCGTGTGGGGGGTTGAACTCATCTCGCTCTGACCTGCTTGCCTGACCCATTTGATGGTCGCGGACGCAGAGCAATGAGGTCGAACCCTCGTGCTGTTGCTTCGCGTAATGCGTTGTGGGACCAAATGGCCTTGAAAGCGTAGAACGCACCCACTACGGCCATGTTGGTCAGGAAGAACAGAAAGAAGGCGGTGTACCCGTAACTCGGCGACAGATCATAGGTCATCAAATACGCAATGGGGATCATCGCAAAATACAAAACAGAGGCCAGCACCCCGAAGGAGACACTTCCGCGCATGGGTTTGCCCTTCCCCCGTTGGTCCACATATTTCACATACGCCTCGTAATAAGCCGCCCAGCGGGCTTGGAACCGTCCAAGTTGGAGCCGCCCCCTGGTCACGTCAGTGTTGTAGATCGGGTCGAACCATGCAGCAAGGAAGGCGCCGCCGTTCGACACGGACGCCGCAAGACTCAGGACAACCACGGGTTCCGTTAGTTGCAGGACGAGAGCGACGGCAACCACCGCCAGGATCGCGAGGTCGGGGATCACCACCGCTCACAGCAACTTGGCAAAGAATCGGCTCCAGGCGTCCCCTTTTTCCTGGGCCATTGCCACGAACTCTCGGAAGTTGGCGAGAGCCCCGGGTCTTCCGAAACCGGCGGACGTCCTATCCATGGTGACCCCTGGCGCCCCCGCGACGGCAGCCTGGGTGTAGCGGTCCTAGCCGGGGGGGGACGTGCCGTTGTAGTCCGCGATCGGGGCGGGGCCGCCGGGGACGCCGTAGTCGTGACCGTAGTAGGTCGTCACCCTCATGCCGTTCACGAGCTCCGTCGAACTGATCCGCTCCCCCGTCCGCGAAAAGATGTCGGACGTGCCCTTTTCGTTCCGATGAGGCGGTTCTCGTAGTCGTGCGCGTAGGACGTGTAGGAGCTGTGCCCCAGGGTGTTCTGGATCAACCGGTTCCCGTCCGCGTCGTACGTGCAAAGCCACGAGGTGCCTCCGGTGTCGTTCGCGCAAACCATCTCGTGGTCCGCGTTGACGGACGTCACCGTTGCGGGAACGCTCTCCTAGCTCGAGCTGCCGACCACAGTCGGCTGCACCATGGCCCCGCCGTCATTTCCGGCTCCCCCGATCTGCACCCCCCGGGGTAAACCGGACCAAGTAGTAGTGCCACGCCACGAACGAAACTCCAATCCCTGCGGCAACGCCCAAAACGTTGGACGAGAGCCAGCCGAAGGACGACAACAGTTGCGAGACGATCCACCAAACGAGGATTGTCAGGCCAATCGCCGCCATCTCCGGAGCCGGCCCACCTAAGTATGCCATTCTCGCAACACCTCAAGTTGTTTGTCTCCACGCGA
>JAJYKG010000113.1 GCA_021788795.1 Thermoplasmata archaeon
GACTCCTGGCAATCGCGGTGGCGGACCGCTTCGCGAGCTCGATCTTCGAGGACATGAAGCTCCATTCCGCGAAGTTCTCCGTGCGCGCCCTGGACGAGCTCAAGAGCGTCGCCCGGTACGCGGTCTGGATCATCGGGGCGGCCGTCCTCCTGTTCATCATCCTCTCCCTCCTCCTCACCGGGGACCGGCTCGTCATCTTCGCCGTCGGCTTCACGGCGCTCCTCGTGGCCCTGGCCCTCTTCGCCTTCTCGCCGATCCAGAACGCCCTCTCGGGCTTCACCCTCCTCCGCGCGGACCCGTTCAACGTGGGGGACCGCATCAAGGTCGGGGAGGACCTCGTCGGCGACGTGGTCTCCGTCAGCCTCTCCATGACCAGCGTCCGCACCCTGAGGAACGAGGTGGTGCAGCTGCCGAACGCGACGCTCCTCGTGACCCCGATCGTGAACTTCAGCCGCTCCAAGCCCTACGCGGTCTTCCTCGAGGTCCCCGCCCCGTTCGAGGTGGCCCATGACCGCGTCCGCGACCTCCTCCTCCAGGCGGCCGCGGAGACGGAGGGCATCGTGAAGGACCGGCCGGCGGAGGTCTTCGGCCGGGGGATCCAGGACGGCGCGATCCTCTACCAGCTCTTCGCCTACACGGACCGGCCGGAGCGGATGAAGGAGATCAAGTCCGCCCTGGTGTTCAAGGTCCAAGACCTCTTCTCGCGGGCGGGCATCCCCGCGTCCGGCCGACGCGGGCCCTAGGGCGACGCGCCCCGCCGCAGGATGAGGACCGGGCACTTCGCCAGCTTGACGATGCGGTCCTCGACCGGGCTCAGCGAATACCTCCGCGGGCCGGGCGGGGTCGACGCCTGGATGAGGAGGAGGGACGCGTCCTCCGATTCCTGGATGGCCAGCGGCTCCCACGAACGGGAGTACAAGATGCGGTGCTCGACGGAGAGGCCGAGGGCACGGCCCTTCTCCACGAACGGGTGGGCCTCGGCCTTCACGCGGTCCGCGTCCGCGGGCTCGGCCGCGAAGCTGATGACCTCGATCTGGGGCCGCTCGTCCGCGGCGAGGATGAGGGCCAGGTCCCCGACGCCCGAGATGCTCCAGATCGGGGACGTGAGGACGACGAGCTTCTTGAGCGGGCGCTGGAGGCCCTTCGTCTTGAACACGACGACGTCGCAGGGCGCGTTCTCGATCAGGTAGTCAATGTTGCTCCCGAGGATGCGCCGGTCCCCCTCCGGCCTCTCGCCCCGCCAGCCCATCACGAGGAGGTTCACGGCCTCCTCGCGGATCGTGTCCAGGATGATCTCGTAGACCTTGTACCCGATCTTGACCACGGGACGGGTGTCGACCTCGTGGCCCGCGCCGATCCGGGCGAGGTGCTGGAGGCCGCGGATGCGGTCGTCCACGTAGCGGAAGCGGATCGCCTTGGGCGGGAGGTTGCGCGGGATCTCCACGACGTTCAGGAGGCTCAGCTCCCCGTTCCGCGCGCGGGCCACTCGGGCCCCGAAGTCCACGAGCTCCGTGTCCGTGAACTCGCGGAGCGGGAGGAAGACCCGGTACCGCTCCAGCTCCACGGACTCCGCCGCGGTCGAGAGGACCGTCGTCACGTCGGAGCGGGAGGGGATCGCGGCGCTCCGCAGCGCCTTGCGGCCGCCCGCGAAGTAGTGGTAGATGAGCCCGGACGCGACCCACAGGGCGCCCAGGTACGTCGCGATGTCCCCCGCGGTGAGGGGGATGAGGGAGCCGCCCGTCGCCGGGTAGTTCACGAGGACCGCGCCCACGGCCAGGTCGAGGGCCCCCGCGACGATCGGGAGCGCGGGCACGAGGGGCATGCGGAACCCGGGGTGGCTGCGCCGCTCCCGCCCCCGGAGGGCGACGACGGAGGCCTGCACGAACGCGAACAGGCCGAGGAACGCCAGCCCGGCGAGGATCGCGAGGGTCTCCAGGTCGAGGACGAGGAGGAGGGCCGCGCCGAGCGCGGAGAGGACGAGGGCGAGGGGGGGCACCTGCCGGCGCCCGACGCGCGCCACCATCGCCGGGAGGAGCCCATCCCGTGCCATGCTGAACGAGGTGCGCACGGCCGAGGTCAGGCTGGCGTTGAGGGCGGCGTACATGCAGACGACGCCGAGGACGAGGAAGGCCACGTGGACCGCGGGCTGCCCCAGGGCGAAGTTCGCGAGCCCGGCGAAGAAGAAATCCTCGGACACGCCGCGGCAGGCCGCGCACCCCGAGCCCCCGGAGACGTAGGCCGCCGGTAGGTTCGCCAGGATCGAGAGGAAGAAGAGCAGGTATACGCCGAGGGAGACCGCGACGGCGAGGAAGATGCCGCGCGGGATCGTCCTCTCCGGGGCCTTCGCCTGGTCCGCGAGCTGGGCGACCACCTCGAACCCCTGGAACGCGATGAAGAAGACGCCGGCGCCCAGGACGACGCCCAGGAGTTCCGGGGAGCCGGACAGCGCGACGGGGAGCGCCGTGCCGCTCCCGGGGACCAGGGCGGCGAGGCCCACGGCCAGGAGGGCGAGGATGAGGACGACCCGGACGAAGGTGAGGCGCCCCAGGGAGCGCACGGAGAGGTTGACGCGGGCGACCTGGCTGCCCGCGGCGACCGCGACCCCGACGGCGCCGAGGGCGATGGCCGCGGACGGGATCCCGGAGAAGAACGCGCGCGACGGGTCCACGAGCTCGAGGAGGAAGAGCCCCAGTCCCAGCGCGCTGAGGGCCGAGGTCGCCATGGCCCCGCCCCAGGAGAGCCAGCCGCTGAGGAACCCGCTCGGCGGCGGGAGGGCGGACTTCACCCACACGTACGCGCCGCCGGAGGCGTCCGGCCGCCCGGACGCCAGCTCGGCGTACGCCATGCCCGCCAGCAGCGCCACGACCGCCGCCAGGCCGACGCTCGCGAACACGGCGCCGCGGGCGACGGCGTAGGCCGCACCGAGGAGCAGGAAGGCCGCGGCGCCGACCATGGCGCCGACCGCCGCCATCGTGACGTCGAAGAGGCCGAGGTCCCGCGTGACGCGGACGCGGACGGACCCTTCGCCCCTCGGGGAAACGGACACGGCCGGAGAATTTGCGGCGGATACTTGAGGCTATGGAAGCCCTCACGGCTCGGAGAAGCCCCGCGCCGCGATCGTTTCGCCCAGGTGGCGGAACACGTCCTCCACGTTCTCCCCCGTCTTCGCGGACACGTAGAAGAACGGGGCGTCGAAGGCCTCCGTGGCCTGCTTCACCTGCTCCTCGCCGAACGCCGCCTGGTCCTTGAGGTCCACTTTGTTCACCGTGAAGACCACCGGGATCTCGCCGACCGTGCGGAACACGGACTCGACCCAGGAGTCCAGGTCCTCCAGGGTGTCGTAGCGCGTGATGTCCGCGACCGCCAGGATGCCCTGCGCGCCGTGGAAGTACGCCTCGCGGAGGAGCTCGCGGAAGCCCTTGGACCCCATGATGTCCCAGATGGTCATGTCCATCTGGACCGGCTCCCCCGACTTCGGCGTGAGGAGCATCTCCTTCTTCGAGACCTTCGCGCCCAGGGTGACGATGTACCGGTCGTCGTACTCGTTGAGGACGTAGCGCTTGATGAGGGACGTCTTCCCGACGGCGTGCTCGCCGACGAGGCAAATCTTCACCTTCATGCGGCGAGGCTCTGACATGGCGGTCCGACCCGCGGAGCTCGGCGTGCTCCCGTCCGGTAGCGGCCGCATCCTTCCAAGGTGTATTTAGCGGTTTGCGAGTGATTACGGGAATCCACTCGGAAGGCCGAGAGTCCGGGGAGGGCTCACCGCTCCAGGTGCGCCGGCTCGCGGATCCGCAGGAGGACGAGGAACGAGGCGACGAAGGGCGGCACGGCCGCGAGGAAGGGCAGGACCGGCGCCACGTCGTAGAGGTATCCGCCGAGGATCTGCGCGGGGATGGACGCCAGGAGAGGCAGCGCGCTGAAGATGGCCATGATCCGCCCGCGGATCATCCGCGGCACGATGTCCGCCTGGAGCGAGGTGAGCGGCGGCCCGAGGAACGCGGTCCCCGTTCCACTGACGACGGACCACGCCACGAGCTCGTCCACGTCCTTCGCGAGGGTGAAGAAGTACTGGTTCAGGGGGACGGAGAGGGAGGCGAGGACCACGGCCTTCTTGAGCCCGACGCGCTCGGCGAGGCTCGCCGCGGGGAACAGCAGGAGGAGGATGGCCAGGGAGGTCGCCCCGACGAACGCCCCGTACTCCCACGCGGGCACGCCGAGGGACTGGACGAAGTACAGGATCGAGAAGGACGCCGTGAGGCCGACGGCGAACGCGCTCAGGATCGCGTAGTAGAGGAGGAGGTACACGTCCCGGCCCGCGACACGGAGGGCGGCCCGGCTCTCCCGGAGGACGGACCGCCAGAACCGGAGGAACGTCACGCGGGCCTGAGGCGGGTGGGTCTCCTCGAGGGTCAGAGCGCGCCAGGAGATGCCGGCCACGCCGAAGGCGCCGCTCAGGAAGAACGCGATCCGCAGGCCCTCCACGTTCCCCAGATGGGCCACGAGCAGCCCGCCGACGTAGGGCGCGAAGAGCGACGGCAGCGTGTTGATCACCGAGTACGATGCGATGCCGCGGGGCCGCAGGGACGGCTCCATGGACTCCGTGAGCGCCGTGCTGAACAGGGGGCCGTAGATTCCCGCGACCGAGCCCACGACCACGGGGAGGTAGAGCCACCCCGCGTCCGGGATGAAGGCGTAGATGAACCCGTTCGCTACGCCGACGAAGCTGAAGAGGATGATCGCGCGCTTACGGCCCCAGACGTCGCCCACGTAGCCGCCGACGAGCTGGGCGACCGCGATGATCGCGGACGAGAGCGCGGCCAGGTAGCCGATGAAGACGACGGAGGCGCCGAGGTTGTAGAAGTAGAGCGACTGGAACGGCGAGCTCATCGCGCCGCCGATCGACCACACGGTGGACGTCGCCGTCAGGATCCACGCGTTCCGCGGCAGGTAGAACGGGCGGCGGACGCGGGGCAGGATCCCCGCGTGCGCGTCGGGCGGGTGGGGACCCGGGGACGGCCCCGAGCCGGGATCCGGGGATGGGGCACGGCCGTTCCGCATCAGGTTCCTCCGTGGGGGGGATTGCCCGTTGCGAGCGGGGGCCGCTATTCAAAGATGTCGTGCTTACTCCGCGAAAACGGAATGACGGACGCGTTCCCGGAATCTCGGGTCGAACGCTTGAAATAAGGAGGCTCCGATGCGCGCCCATGGACGCGTTCGCGGTCGTGCGTCTCGCCGTGGGCGCGGGTTTCCTCGCCTTCGCGGCCGTCTCCGACGTCCGCACGCGGCGCGTCCACGACCCCGTTTGGATCGCGCTCGGGACGATCGGGCTCGTGCTCCTCCTGGTCGAGCTGGGCCTCGACTCGAGAGGGGCCGAGCAGTACGCCTTGGTGGCCGCGACCGCGATCCTCTTCTACGCGGTCTTCTACGGCTCGCCCCTCCTGGACGAGGACGGCATCCGCCTGCGTCCGGCGCGCCTCGGACTCCTTGCGGCGGCAGCCCTCCTGGTCCTCGGCTCCGCGTGGTGGGTGTTCGGCCTGGGGAACGGCGACGCGACCGCGTACGTGCGGCTCCTGACGATGCCCGCGATGGTCCTCATCTACCAGGGGTTCTACCAGGTCGGCCTCCTCCGGGGCGGCGCGGACGCGAAGGCGCTCATCGCCCTCACGCTGCTCGTGCCCCTCTATCCGGACGCGTCCCCGCTGCCGGTGATCCAGGCCGCCCCCGCGGTCTCGAACGCGATGCAGGTCGCCTTCCCCTTCTCCCTCGTCGTGCTCGTGGACGCCGCGGTCCTCATGCTGGCCGTGCCCCTGGCGTACCTCGTGGTCAACCTGGCCCGCCGCGAGTTCGAGTGGCCCGTGGGCTTCCTCGGGGTTAAGGTGCCCCTCGACGCGGTCCCGCGGCACGCCTGGGTCATGGAGCGCATCGACGACCACGGAGAGCGGTACGCGGTCCTCTTCCCCTCGCACGACAAGGACGAGTCGGGGGAGATCGAGAAGCTGAGGGCCGCGGGAGCTAGGCGCATCTGGGTGGAGACGAAGGTCCCGTTCGTCCTCCTCCTGTTCCTTGGGTTCCTCCTGGCCTTCGCCGCGGGGAACCTGGTCCTCGGATTCCTGACCGCCGTCCTGCCGCCCCCCTAGGCCGAAACCCTGATATAGCGCGTCCACTGTGGGCGTCGACAGCAGTGGTTTGACGGCCATGGCGGCGGGGATACACCCGGTCCCATCCCGAACCCGGAAGTTAAGCCCGTCCACGTTCCCTGCGGTACTACGGTGCGCGAGCCCGTGGGAGGCCCGCCCCGGCTTGACCGGGGCTAGGGCCGACGGCCTAGGTACGCTAGCCGTCCATCCTTGTGGTGGACGACGAACCGTGCCGTTCTAACGGCCGCCGGTCCTTGGAACGCTGTCAGCCACTCTACCCTTCTTTCGTTTCCTTCTTCCGGCGCGCGCGGCGGCGCATCCCGATCACGAGGAAGGGCACCGCGGCAACGAAGGCGAAGTCGCTGAGCTCCGGGATCGCGACGATTGCCGAGGCGGAACTGCTCGCGAGCTGGAACCCCCGGGTGGTCGTGTAGTTCGCGTAGGCCCAGTTCACGAGCTGGGTGCCGTTGAACGAGGCGGAGACCTGGGCCGTGATCGTGATCGAGTGCGAGCCCGGGGCGACGTTCGTGAAGTTCCAGGAGTACATCGAGCCGCTGACCGTCGTGGGCGCAGGGTTGGACGTGATGTTCACGAGGCCGTTGGGCATCGTGTCGGTGATGGACACGGTCCCCGCGGGGACGGACCCGGTGTTGTTGTAGTAGATCGTGTACGTCACGTACTGCCCGGCGACGGCGTTGGGCGGCGACACGGTCTTCGCGACCGTGATCATGGGCCGGTGGTAGGTGAAGCTCGCGGAGGAGGCTCCCGTCCCCACGACCACGTTGTGCTGGTCCGTGTAGTAGAAGCTCGCGGTGTTGGTCGTGAGCGAGCCGTCCGTGCCGTTGCCGTTCACCTGCACGTTGATCTGCAGGACATTGGTCGTGCCCGGACCGACGTTCGTGAACACCCACCCGTACGTGGAACCGGCCACGGTGGTCGGCGCCGTGCTCGCCGAGACGAAAGATCGG
>JAJYKG010000114.1 GCA_021788795.1 Thermoplasmata archaeon
CCGGCGCCGCCGTCTCCTGGCTCCCGGGCCTGAGCGGCGGTGCGGCGGCCACGCTGGCCTCGATGGGGACCTCCCGCAAGCTCCCGCCCGCGGGCTTCATGGTCATCCTGGGCGCGGTCTCCAGCTCGACCGCGATCCTGAGCGTGGCCGTCCTCTTCATGATCGGGAAGGCCCGCAGCGGCACCGCGGCCGCGGTCCGGGACCTCCTCGGCTCGCCGGGCGCGTGGCCCTCGGTCGGCGCCGTCCCCGTGGCCGTCTTCTGGCTCGCCTTGGCCTCCGTGCTCGCCGCCGTCCTCGCCGCCCCTCTGGCCGCGTCGCTCGCGCGGACGCTCGGCCCGCGATGGTCCCGACTCGACCCGCGGCTCCTCTCCGGGGCCTCGCTCCTCGCCCTCGGCGCGCTGATCCTCCTGGCCTCGGGTCCGCTCGGGGGTGCGGTTGCGGTCCTCGCCTGCGCCGTCGGCCTGGTGCCCGTCCGGGCCGGGGTGCGCCGCATCCAGCTGATGGCCGCCCTCCTCGTCCCCGTCCTGGTGGGCTACCTCACCGTCTGAGGGCCGCAGGCGGAGCCCGAGGGGATCCCGGCGCGGTACGCGCTGAGTCCTGCCCATGCGCTCAGGAGAAAGGGTATAAGTAGCCCCCTCCCGGATGGGAGTCCCATCCCCCCCGATACGACCCTCGTGGCAGAGCCGACGGCCCCCATGGACCGGCTCTCGTTCGTCCTGTCAAGCACCCAGCGCGAGAAGGTCCTCGGCTCCCTGCTCGGCGGCGTGAAGCATCCCGCGCAGATCGCCCGGGACACGAACCTCCGCACGCCGCACGTGAGCCGCGCGCTGTCGCAGCTCGTCCGGGCCGGGCTCGTCTTCGCGGCGAGCAACTCCGTCCGGGGGAAGCTCTACGCGGTCACGCCGCTCGGCCGGACCGTGTACGAGGAGCTCACGGAGGCGCGGGGGGACCGCCTCGTGGCCCCCCTGGCCCGCGGGAGCCACTTCAAGAACTACCATCACTGGCTCGCCAAGAACTACGGGAGGAAGCGCGCGGACGCGTTCTACCGGTCCTTCGGGGTCGACCCGCAGAAGATTGACGCCCAGGGCTGGTACCCGCTGCGCAGGATCGTCCAGCTCTTGGAGCAAATCGAGGCGGCTTTCGGGGACGGGAGCGGGGAGACCGTGCGCCGGATGCTCCGGGAGGAAGCCCTCAACTTCGCGTCCATCCGCCGGTACATGACCATCGTCCTGCCGTTCAAGTACGTCGTGGAGATGGCCCCCGCGGCCTACCACCGCGAGTTCAACCACGGCCGCCTCGAGGTCGAGGTCCACGGCCGCCGCGCCCTCGTGAAGAACTACGACTGGATCAGCAGCCCGACCCGTTGCATGGCCTGGCTCGGGACGTACGAGGGCACCCTCCTGGCGGCCGGGTACAAGCACAGCAACGTTCGCAAGGTCGCCTGCATCCTGAAGGGCGACCCGTATTGCGGATACGAGCTGGAGTGGTAGGCCCCCTCGCGGGCCCGTGTGAGAGTCCGGGGATGGTAACCAGATGGTAACAGGGGTTAAGTACCTCCTCGTTTCTCTCTGGTATTGGTAGGGATCCAGGGGAGATACGTCCTCGTTTGGGGGGATGCCTACCAAACGAGCCCGTTCCCACGCGCGCTCGCGGAACGGGTCCGCCTTCTTTTCTCAATCGTCGTGGTTGTTTTCCCGGGTCCCGTACGGGGTGGAGTACTTGTACGTCTCCCGGATCCGCTCGATCCCGTCGATCTCCTCGATGAACGAGGCGACGACCGGCGGGACGAGGGACTTCCAGTCCCCGCCCTTCTGCATCCGCCGCCGAACCTCCGTGCCGGAATACTTCTCGCGGCCCACGAGGGGGAGGGAGAGCACCTTGAGCCCGTGCTCGCGGAACAGGCGGACGACGAGGTCCGAGTTCGTCACGACCGCGTCGAACGTGGGCACGAGGGACTTCACGTGACTCACCCACACACTGTGCACGTGGGTGTCCGGGATGGGGACGATGTGGTAGTCCCGGATGCCCTCCGCGTCCAGGGAGCGCTTGATCATCTCGAAGCGCTCGCCCGCCGTGAAGGGGTTCTCTCCCGTGTGGCTGTACTGGGCCGACCCGATCCCGATGATGACCTCCTCGCTGTCCTCCAGGATGCGGTGGACCATCGCGAGGTGGCCCTTGTGGAACGGTTGGAACCGGCCGATGAACAGGACGCGCGTCATGGGCTGCCCTCCCCGGGGAGGCGGTGGGCGGACAGGCAGACCTCCGTAAGGAACTTGCGACTGTGCTCGCACTCACCCGGGGGCGGCACCCGCTCGATCAGGGGGTCCGGTTCGTGGCACGGCATGGGCTCGTAGAACTCGGGGGATGGGCCCGCGTCCACCCGTCCCGCCCCCGACGCTCAGCGCCCTACCGGGGCGGGCCCCGGCTTCTCCGGGGTGATCTTGGGCACCAGCGAGGAGAGGCGGGTGATGAGGCTCGACTTCTTCGGGCCGACGAGGGCCTGGTCCAAGACGTCGCTCAGCGTGTCCACGGGCACGACCTCGATCTTCCCGATGTACCGGTCCTCGAGGAGCACGTCCCGCATGTTCGCCCGGGGGATGAGCACCTTCCGGGCGCCCGCCTCGGCGGCGGCCTCGATCTTGGCGGTCACGCCCCCGACGGGGAGCACCTGGCCGCGCACGGACAGGGAGCCGGTCATGGCCACGCTCTGGTCCACGGGGACCTCCTCGAGCGCGCTGATGACCGCGGTGGCCACGGAGATGGACGCGCTGTCGCCCTCCGTCCCCTCGCGCGATCCGACGAACTGGACGTGGATATCGTGGTTGGAGATGTCCTCGCCCGTGTACTTCTTGATCAGGGCGGCGACGTTCTCCACGGCCTCCTTTGCGATGTCCCCCAGGCGCCCGGTCGCGATGATGCGGCCGCCCTGGCGCGTCTGGGCCGGCGTCACCTCCGCGGCGATGGGGAGGACGATGCCGCTGAACTCGGCGAGGCTGTTGTCCCCGATGAGGACCGCGAGGCCGTTCACCATGCCGACGCCCGCACCGGCCGTGTTGACCATCTGATACTCCTTGCCGCGCTCGATCATCCGGTCCGCGACCTGCTGCTCGAGGGACCGGGCGATGCGCTTGGCGTCGAGGACGTGCTTGTTCGTGACCAGGGGGGCCGCGCCCTCCTGGGCGATGTCGCCCGCGACGCGGATGAGGCCGCCGAGCTCGCGCAGGCGCAGGGTGAGCTGCCCGCGGCGGCCCGCGCGGCGCTGGGCCTCGCGGAGGATCTCCGCGACCGCGGGGCGGTCGAAGTGGGGGATCTTCTTGTCCTTGGTGACCTCCTGGGCCACGAAGCGGACGAGCTTCTGGCGGTTCTCCTCCGTGTCCGGCATCGTGCTCTTCATGTAGATCTCGTACCCGTACCCGCGGATGCGGGAGCGGAGGGCGGGGTGCATGCCCTGGACGGCGTCCAGGTTCCCCGCGGCCACGAGGACGAAGTCGCACGGGACGGGCTCCGTCTTGACCATGGCGCCGCTCGACCGCTCGCTCTGGCCCACGATGGAGAACTTCTTCTCTTGCATCGCGGTGAGCAGGCTCTGCTGGCTCTCCATGCGGAGCACGTTGATCTCGTCGACGAACAGGACGCCCTTGTGGGCCTTGTGGATCGCGCCCGACTCGACGCGCTCATGGGCCGGCGTCTCGAGGCCGCCGCTCTGGAAGGGGTCGTGTTTCACGTCCCCCAGGAGGGCGCCCGCGTGGCTGCCCGTGGCGTCGATGAACGGGGGCATGTCCTCCGGGCTGTGGGTCACCAGGAGCTTGGGGACCATGAGGTTCTCCTGGCGGTGGCCCGTGTACCGGAAGGCGATGTAGATGATCGCCGCGACCAGGATGCCGAACAGGATGGTCGTGGACGCATCCGGCTTGAAGCTGGGCGGGTTGCTCCCCCAGTTGTACGCCAGGATGACGGAGAGGCCGATGATGAAGAAGACGATCGTCATGACCATGGAGGCCTTCTGCTCGCGGCGCTGGGCCGCCTCGGCCTTCTGGGCGTTGACGATCTCGCGCCCCTTCCCCGCCGGGACGACGCGGATCTTGGGCTCGTTGGGGTCCTCGGGGTTGTGGTAGACGATGATGTCCTGGAGCTCGTCCCTCGGGAGGAGCTCCGTCATGGACCGGGCGAGCATGGACTTGCCCGTGCCCGGGTCGCCGATCAGCATCACGTGCCGCTTCTGCTCCGCGGCCTTGCGGATGACCTCGACGGCCCGTTCCTGGCCGATGACCTGGTCGACCAGCCGCTCGGGGATCTTGACCTCGGCGGTGCTCTTGAAGTCGAGCTTGTTGATCCAGACGTCAACGGGGGGCAGCTCCTCCGAGACTTCCCCCGGGATATCGGCCATTTGAGGACCTTCCTCACATGCGGTGAGGCGCGTCACGTTTGAATACACGGGCCTCGTACTTAAAATCTTTGACCTGAGAAATGGAGTAGAAACGTCTCCAGATAGAAACGGTCGTCGAACCCGTGGGTCCGGTCCACCGCGCTCACTGCGCGTGGGCGCGCGCGGAGATGAGCTTCGCGAGCTCGGAGAACGCGTGCTCCACATTCTCTCCGGTCTTCGCGGAGGTGAACAGGAAGGGCGCGTCGTGCGTCTTCGCGGCTGACTCGAGGTCCGCCGCGGTGATCGCCTGCTGCTCCTTTAGGTCTGCCTTGTTCGCGAGGAACTCCACCGGGATCTTGCCCGTGACCTTCACCACGGCCGCGACCCATTCGTCGAGATCCGTGAGCGTGTCCATCCGGGTGACGTCGCAGACGGCGATAACGCCCTGGGCACCGTGGAAATACGCCTCCTTGAGGAGCTCTCGGAAGCCCTTCTCGCCCATGATGTCCCAGATCGTCATGTCGACGTCGACCGAGCTCTCGTTCGCGTCGATGTGGATTTCCTTCTTGGAGACCTTGGCGCCGAGGGTCGAGATGTACCGGTCGTCGAACTGGTCGTGGATGAAGCGGCGGATCAGGCAGGTCTTGCCGACGGCGCCCTCGCCCACGAGGCAGATCTTGACCTTCATCTTCTCGGGTTCCATGGAGCACCCCGGACGGTTTACGGCGCGCGCACGAGCCTTAGATTATAAAGGAATTCCCACGCCGTTATCTCCTCGGATAACGGGGACCGCCTCCATGGGGGTGCCGTTCACTCGGCGCGGTGGCTGATCCCGTCCGCAAGCACGCGGAACGCCTCGTCGACGTTCTGCCCGGTCTTCGCGGAGGTCAGGAAGTACTTCGCCCCCAGGATGACCCCCATCCGGGCGAGCTCCTCCGGGCTCACGACCACGCGTTCCGCGAGGTCCGCCTTGTTGCCCAGGAACACGATGGGCACGTCGCCCACCTGCTTGCGCACCATCTGGACCCAGTTGTTCAGGTCGTAGAACGTGTCCTTGCGAGTGAGGTCGCAGACGGCGAGGACCCCGTGCGCCCCCTCGAAGTAGGCGTCGCGCAGCAGGGCGCGGAAGCCCTTCTCGCCCATGATGTCCCAGACCATGATGTCCAGGGTCGCCGGCACGCCCTTCCAGTCCACGTCGATCGTCTTCTTCGTGACCTTCGTGCCGACCGTGGCGACGTAGCGGTCGTCGAAGGATTCGAGCACGTACCGCTTGACCAGGGACGTCTTCCCGACCGCGACATCCCCGACGAGGCACACCTTCGCTTTCACGTGCTTCCGCGTCGTGGACTCGACCATCGCCATCTCCTCGGGGATTCGATACGTCCTAAAGTAGGGTGAGGACGCCGGTATCGTCCCTGATAATTCTCTCACTCCTCGGGGACGAGCTTGTGGGTGAACCGCTCCTTGGCGATCCGCTCCGCCAGGGACTGGAACGCGAGCTCGACGCTCACGCCCGTCTTCGCGGACGTGAAGTGAAAGGGACTGTCGTAGGCCTTCGCGGCCTGGACCATGTCGTCCTCCGTGATTTGCACCTGGTCCTTCAAGTCGACCTTGTTCGCGAGGAATTCGATCGGGATCTTCCCGGTGACGCTGTAGACGCCCTCGATCCAGTCGTCGAGGTCCTCGAGGGTCTTCTTGCGCGTGGAGTCGCAGACGGCCAGGATACCTTTCGCGCCGTAGAAGTAGGCTTCTTTGAGGAGCTCGCGGAAGCCTTTCTGGCCCATGATGTCCCAGATGGTCATGTCAATCTTCATGCTGCCCGAGGGGTCGATGCTGCCCGCGGTGAGCTCCTTCTTCGAGACCTTCGTCCCCAGCGTCTGGATGTACTTGTCGTCGAAGTTGTCCAGGACGAACCGGCGGATGAGGGACGTCTTGCCGACCGCCGCTTCCCCGACCAGGCAGACCTTGACCTTCATCCGTCTGACTTCCATGAGATTCCGCTCGGGCGACGGATTACCGGAGCACGTCATTTAACCGTTGTGGGGATGTTATCAATCACGATACACCAGAGAGCGTCGCCCGGCCGCAGCCGGCGCGGAATCGCAAACCCTCTTGACGCCGCGCGGCCCTTGCTTCTTCTGCGGGGACGGCCATGTGCGACGAGTACGACGACGAGAGGATGGTGGCGTTCTGGCGTGCGCTGGCGGAAGGGAAGGATCGCGCGCTCTCGCCTTCCGAGGAAACCGACGATTCCCGAGAGGCGGTCGTGATCCCGGCCGCTGACTTCGCTCCCGCGAAGCCTCGAGCGAAGCCCCTGGTCCGTTGAGAGACCGCGACCGGGAGCGCAATCGATGGGCCCGGCCGGCTCTCTGGCCCCACCGGCGTGCGAAGCATCATTCAGGCCGGAGGCTCCTCAGGCCTCAGCGAGGGATCGCTTGCAGCCGGATCGAGAGCCGTCGGAAGCGCATCGACGCGCATCGGGGACCCGGCAGCGCCTCGGGAAGCGCAGGGGCCGCACCCTGATGGTGCTCGCGTCCGTCCTCGTGGTCCTCGCGGGCGAGGCCTACGGGTTCCTTGAGCTCGTGGGGTCACCGGTCCCTTCGGGCTTTCCCGTCCCGTACACGGCGATGGAGGGGCCGTGTCC
>JAJYKG010000115.1 GCA_021788795.1 Thermoplasmata archaeon
TGCTAACCCTGATGCCGCGGCCGCAAACCCTCAAGCATGCGGGCGCCCATCCCTCGCCCGTGGTCGTCCCGGCCCTCTGCCACCTCTGTGGCCGCCCCACGGTGGCCACCTGCGTCGCATGCGGCCGGCCCGTGTGCGACGCACATCAGGGGCCCGACGGCGTCTGCGTCTCCTGCCGCGGCGGACGGAGGTCGCGCCCCGGCGTGCGCGGCTGACTCAGAGCACACGCTTCGCATCTTCCTTGCCGATGTCCATCGCCTTGAGCGCGTACGTGAGCGCCTTGGCGCGGATCATGTCCCGCGTCTTGTCGTCCAGGAACTGCTGCATGGCCACGGGCGCCTTCCGTGCGTAGTTGATCGCGAACTCGGACCAGTAGAACGGGGCGTTGTCCTCGTCCAGGGCCGCGGCCTTGTTGTAGTGCTCCTCGGCCTCGTTGAACCGGCCCAGGTCGACGCAGAAGGACGCGAGGGCGTCGTGGTACTGCGGGTTCTCGGGGTCGAGCTCGATCGCCTTCTTGTAGAGCGCCGAGATCTCATCGGCCTCCACCTTGGGCACACCGAGCGCCGACTCCGCCTTGCCGAAGAACGCGACCGCGTTCTTGGGGTCCGCCTTGCACGCCTTGTCGAAGTGCTTGAAAGCGGTGTCGTAGTCGAGAGCGTTCAGGGCCTGTTCCCCCGCCGCGATCTCCTCCTCGGCGTCCGGCATCGGAATCGTCCGCGACAGACGAGGCGCCGCAGATAAAGATTGCCGTTGCATTCTCAACGCGCTGCGAGGATAGGGATTCCGCGGCATCCCCGGAGCGGTGGCGATCAGAGGAGGGCCTTGTGGTCCCGGAGCCAGTCCAGGTCGCTCAGGTACAGCTGGCGGATGTCCGTGATCCCCTCGAGGGCCATGATCACGCGCTCGAGGCCGAGCCCCCACGCCAGCACGGGCGTGCCGATGCCCAGGGGCTTCGTGACCTCCGGGCGGAAGATGCCGCTGCCGCCGAGCTCCATCCACCGGCCGTCGGGCAGCTGGACCTCCGGCTCCATGCTCGGCTCCGTGTACGGGAAGTATCCCGGACGGAACTTGCAGCCGAGGAAGCCCAGGCGGCGATAGAACTCCTCGATAGTCCCGATGAGCTGGGCGAGGCTCGCGCCTTCCTCCATGACGACGCCTTCGACCTGGTGGAACTCGGGCAGGTGCTTCCAGTCGATCGCGTCCCGCCGGAAGTTGCGACCGATGATGAACGCCTTCTGCGGCGGCTCCGGGTGCTCGCTGAGCCACTGGATCGTGATCGCCGTCGTGTGGGAACGGAGCAGGGCGCGCTCCGCCTCGCCCTTCTGCCAGGCGTACCGCCAGCCCCTGCTCCCGGTGCCGCCACCCGTCTCGTGCGCGTCCGCGACCTTGCGGACGACCGCGTCGTCCGGGAGGGGAACGGTCCGCGGCTTGGAGAGGTAGAAGGAGTCCAGCTGGTCCCTGGCCGGGTGGTCCTGCGGCTGGAAGAGGGCGTCGTAGTTCCAGAACGCGCTCTGGACGAAGTCGCCGTCTATCTCCGTGAAGCCCATCTCGAGGAAGATCCGGCGGATGCGCTCGATGTACGCGCCCAGGACGTGGCGCTTCCCCGGCCACGCGAGCGGCGCGAACGCCCGGGTATCGTACCGCCGGAAGTCCACCTGCCGCCACTTGCCGTCCCGCAGCAGGTCCGTCGTGAGGACCGTGGCCTCGGGCTTCAGCTCCAGTCCCGCGGCCACGACCTTCTCGCCCGCCGGTGTGAGGGCGACCTCCCGCCGCACGGCCTCCCGCTCGCGCACGAGGTCCTGGCGCGACTTCAGGTCCCGGAGGACCTTCGGGTCCGCGGCGTCCTCGCCGAGCTCACCCTTGGCCATGCGCGCCAAAAGCTCCTCGTCGGGTGTGCGGCCGCCCACCGCGGAGCGCCCCGCATCCGTGGCCACGAGGAAGCTCCCCTCCGCTCCCTTCTCCACGGTGGCCCAGCCTTTCCGCCGCAGCCAGCCGAGGGCGATGGCCAGCTCCGCGTCGTCGAGCTTGGCCGCGGACAGGAGCTTGGGGACGGGCATGCGGCCCCCCGCCTTCAGGAGCGCCCGGAGGGCCTTCCGCTCCGGCAGGGGCTTGCGCGCGAGCCCGGGCCGCGCGAGCCGGTACGTCCGGAGGACGCGCTCCTTCATCGTGACCAGGCCCTTCGCCTGGAGCCACGAGGCCGCGTTCATCACCTCGACGAGCTCTTTGAACTTCCCCTTCTCGCGGATCTCCTCGGGGGACGCGCGCTTCCGCTCCCGCAGGGCCAGGAGGACCCGCTTCTCGAGGTAGCTGAGCTCCGAGGCGATATCGCGAGGCATTGCCCCGCGGATGGGCTCCCCCGGTAAAGGTTTTTGCCGCGGCGGACCGCACCGGATGGAGCCCGCGGTCGCTCCTCGACGCCCCGGCGCAGGCCGGCCGCGATGCCGGAGTCGGCGACGAGGCCGCCGCACGCACAGAGGACCGTCGGCACGAATCCGATGGTGCCCCTCGTCTCCCAGAAGGCCCCCACGACACGGCCGGTCACGGCGGCGGCGCACTCGGCCGCGAGCAGGGAGGGCGAGGCAACCCCGAACGCGAGGACGATGCGGATGGGCGCGGAGACAAGGGAGCCGACGAACCCGAGGGCCGCCCCCGGGAGAACCCGCCGAGCGGGGGACCGCCCGGATGCGCGGGCGGAAGCGGCCCGGCGCCTGGACCCGTTGGGAACCGGGAGGGGAGGCTCCGCGGTCTCCCACTCTCAGAGATGAGAACTACGGCACGGCCCTTATAAGCGAAATCGGGGCATCGAGCCGCCCAGTGAACGAGGTCTCACGCCGTCGGCCCAGAGCGGAAGCCCCGAGAGGGTCCCCCCATGGATGACCTGCGTTTCCCCGCGAACTATGCGGTCCTGCTGGCCGGGCCTGCGGGCGTCGGCAAGTTCGAGTACATGATCGCCCACGCGCGGGAGGCCTTGCGCGTCGGGGAGCGCGTCGTCTTCGTCACGCTCGACCTGCACCCGAACGAGGTGCGCGCGCGGGCGAAGGACCTCCAGCTCGACCTCGAGGCCTACGAGGGCCGGACCTTTGCCTTCGTGGACTGCTACAGCGCGACGGCCTCGGACCGGCCGGAGCCGCCCGCGGGCCGGAAGACCTTCGTCGTTTCGAGCTTCAGCAACCTGGAGGGCATCGGCATGGCGATGAGCAAGGCGGCCCAGGAGCTCGGGACGCCGGTGCGCATCTACTTCTACACGATCTCCACGCTCTTCCTGCACAACTCCA
The DNA here is from genome assembly GCA_021788795.1 of Thermoplasmata archaeon. Taxonomy (GTDB): domain Archaea; phylum Thermoplasmatota; class Thermoplasmata; order RBG-16-68-12; family RBG-16-68-12; genus RBG-16-68-12. The sequence goes on from JAJYKG010000115.1 coordinate 3,276, forward strand.
CGCAGGCCATCGCGAAGTTCTTCCAGATCGTCACGAGCCGCGCGAAGATGAACATGGGCTTCATCCTCTACGCGGTCCACGAGGGCGTCCACGACGCCATGACGATGAACCTCCTGCGCTCCCTGGTGGACGGCGTGATCGAGATGCGCTTCACGGACGCGATGGACCACGAGGTCCGCATGCACCACATGCGCGGCTTCCGCGTCGACAGCACGTGGCACCCGTTCGTCCAGATGCCCGGCCCCCAGGAGGAGTCCTGACGGGGACGGAAAGCGAGGCGGGCCGCGTCAAGACGGGCATCCAGGTGCTCGACGACCGCCTGGGCGGCGGCTTCCCGCGGACCTCGACGCTCCTCCTGTTCAGCGACAAGCCGACGGAGAAGCGCGTCTTCGCGGAGAACTTCGTCGTGGAGGGGGCCCGGCACCAGGAGACGGTCCTCTACGTGGACTTCTACCGCATGCCCTCCCTGGCGCGCGCGGAGCTGTCCCGCTTCGGCCGGTTCCCCCAGGACCGCCTCGTGTTCGTCGACGCGATCTCGGCCCAGCTCATGGTCGAGAGCGCCGAGGCCTACCACGTGGACCGCATCGACAGCCTCGCGGACACCGTGGACGTCATCGTCCGCGCGATCCAGGAGGAGCGGCCCTCCCGGGTCGTGATCGACTCCATGGAGTTCCTCTCGGACCGCTTCCCGCGCGACGCCCTCCTGGACCAGTGGCGCCGCATCATCGCCGAGGCGAAGGCCGCCGGCAGCGTCGTGTGCTTCCTCTTCATCAACTGGACCTACCAGGAGCGGGACCTGGGCGCGATCCGCGCGCTCTCCGACTTCGTCCTCGAGTTCCAGTCGTCCATGCGCGGGGGCATCGTCCGGAACTCCATGCGCATCTCCCAGATGGCCGAGGGCGGCGTCCGGACGAACTGGATCCCCTACACGTTCAAGGACCTCATCGGCGTGACCGTGTACTTCCCGCGGCTCATGGTCACGGGCCCGTTCAACGCGGGCAAGTCGACCGTCGTCAAGGCCCTCTGCGAGAAGTCCGTCAGCATCGACCGCATGGGCACGACGGTCGCCTTCGACTATGGCAACGTGAACATCACGGGCATCGAGGCCGAGATCTTCGGCACCCCCGGCCAGGAGCGATTCGAGTTCATCTTCCAGATCTTCGCCCGCGAGGTGAGCGGCGTCCTGCTCGTGGTCGACGCCACGCGGCCCGAGGACTTCGAGCGGGCGAAGCACATGCTCGCCCTCATCGGCCCGCACATCCCGTACGTGGTCCTGGCGAACAAGTCGGATCTCCCGGGGGCGCTGAAGCCGGAGGCGGTCGCCGGCCAGATGGACCTCCCCGACGGCACGCCCGTCGTCGCGACGGTGGCCACGGAGAGCAAGGGCGTCCGGGACGCGCTCCTCATCCTGGCCGAGATGATCATCGGGGTGAGGTGAGATGGCGGCAGGCATCCACGGGCGGCTCATCGCGGTCCTCCAGGAGCTCCGGCGGATCCCGGACGTCCTCGCGGTCGCCCTCGCCCGCCGGGACGGGCTGCTCATCGCCCATGTCCTCCCGAAGTCCATGGACCCCAAGCGGATCGCGGCCATGGCCGCGTCCATCGTCGGCACGTCGGAGATGGCCGCGGGCGAGATGGGGCTCGGGCCGTTCTTCCAGTCCATCGTCGACAGCGGCAGCGCGAAGATGCTCGCCACGGGCGCGGGCGAGGAGGGCATCCTGATCACGATCGTCCGCACGGACGCGAACATGGGGCTCGTCCTCCTCAGCGTCGGAAAGGCGGTCCAGGCCGTCTCGAACCTCCTGGAAGAGGCCGCGGTGGAACCGGAGGCGCGCGCGTGACGGACGTCTGGGGGCAGCTCGAGCAGACCATCGAAGAGCTCTCCAACCTCTCGGACATCAAGGCCGCCGCGGTCGTGCGGCGGGACGGGCTCGTGATCACTCACACCCTGCCCGACGGCGTCGACCCGAGGGGTGGGGCCGCGATGACCGCGGCGATCGTCGGCACGTCGGAGATGGCGACCGTGCAGCTCGGACAGGGACGCTTCGAGCGCGCGATCGTCGAGTCCGACGAGGGCAAGCTCCTCAGCCTCGGCGCCGGGGAGGAGGCCCTCCTCGTCGCCCTCGTGTACAAGGACGCCAACCTGGGCCTCGTCCTCATGGGGATGGAGAGGGCCGCCCACGCGGTCGACGAGATCCTCCACCGGGAGGGGGGCTCATGACGCGTCCCGGAACGGCGGGCTTCCGTGCGGCCGCGCGCGCGGCAACGGCCCGCAGCGGCGGCGCACGCGACGACAATTCCTCGGAGGCGGACGACCATGGAGACTAAGAAGACGCTCACGCACGTGGACGGACTCGACGAAATCCTCGGAGGCGGGCTGCCGACGGGGCACGTGGTCCTCCTGTCCGGCCTCCCGGGCACGATGAAATCGACGCTCGCGTTCGCCGTCCTGCACAACAACGCGGTCCAGCGGCACGCGAAGTCGATCTACGTGACCCTGGAGCAGAGCCGGGCGAGCCTCCTCGCCCAGATGGCCGCCATGGGCTTCGACACGGACGCGGCCCGGGGCGACCTCCACCTCCTCGACGTCGGCGCGATCCAGAAGGGGATCGGGAAGACGGCGACGAAGCCCTGGATCGAGTTCCTGCGGCGCACCCTGATGACCGCGAAGGAGATCGAGGGCATCGAGCTGGTCGTCCTCGACTCGCTCGAGGCGCTCGAGGTGCTCGCGAAGTTCGCGGACCGGCGCACGGAGCTCTTCCACCTCTTCGAGCGGCTGCGGGACCTCGGCGCCACGACCCTGGTGCTCGCCGAATCGTCCCCCGAGGCGAGCTTCTTCGGCCTGGAGGCCCCGCCCCCGCGACGGGACGAGGCGTTCCTGGCGGACGGCATCATCGAGCTCAAGATGCATCCCATCTCCGACGTGGAGGTGCAGCGCCGCATCCGCGTCGTGAAGATGCGCGGGTCCAACCACAAGACCGGGTTCCACGCCCTCGTCTTCGAGGATGGGCGTTTCCAGGTCACCTCGGTGATCAGCCCATGACCGACCTCGTCGCGTGCCCCTCGTGCCAGACGATGAACCGCCCCGGCCAGGAGCGGTGCCGCGCCTGCGGGCGGACCCTCCCGAAGGCGAGGGGGACGGCCGCCCCCGTCGGTCTCCAGCAGGTCATGGGCGGAGAGGTGTTCACCGCGGTGGTCGAGAACGGCCCCCGCGCGCCCCCGACCGAGGTCGGGCCGCCGGCTCCGGACGCCGTGCAGACCCCGGAGGAGGAGACCCTCCAGATCCTCGCCGGGATCGCGGACCGCGTCCGCGACCGGGCCGCGTCCTCCGGGCAGCGCTTCAAGCCGTACGGCTCCGAGCGGCTCCGATCGGCCGAGCGGCCCGAGGAGCGCAAGGCGGTCGCGCAGCAGCTCGACTCCGCGGCGTCCTCCTTCCGCGAGAAGCGGTACGAGGACGCGATCGAGCACCTCCTCCGGGCCATCGCGAAGGACGACCGCGACCCGCGGTCCTGGACCCTCCTGGGCGAGGCGTACCTGCGCCGCGACCGCCCGTACAAGGCCGCCGTGGGCTACCTGCGTGCCCTGGAGCTGGAGCGCGGGAACGGCAACGCCTGGCTCGGGCTCGCCCGCACCCTCCGGGCCCTCGGCGACCTGGAGGGCGCG
>JAJYKG010000116.1 GCA_021788795.1 Thermoplasmata archaeon
ACGAGGGACCGGTGCACCCGGAGCGCGTGCCGCTCGAGGAGCTCCCACCGCTCCCGGGCCCGCTCCACCGCCTCGTCGTTCGGGAGCACGATAGCCACGTGGCGGCCCCGAGGGAGCGCATCGTCGAACGCCGCGAAAGCCCGTGCGTAGAGCTCCTGGGGCGGCTCTCCGCGTGTGGAGGCCGCGCGGCCGTAGGGCGGATCGGTCGCGATGCCGTCGAGGCGGGCGCGGCGCCACGGAGCCCGGCCCGCGTCCGCGACGAGGAACGAGGCGTCCTCGCCGAGCGCACGGAGCGACCTCCGCGCGCCGACGACCATGGTCCTGCGGATGTCCGCGCCGACGGCGCGCAGGCCGATGCGGGAGGCCTCGAGCACGACGCCTCCCGTGCCGCAGAACGGGTCCGCGACGCGGCCGCCCGTGGGCACGCGGGAGAGGTTCACGAGGGCGCGGGCCAGCTTCGGGTGGAGAGAGATCGGGAGGCGGAACGCGCGGTTCGTGACCTTGCGGGCCTCCAGGCCGGAGCGATCCACGCGATGGACGACGCGCCCCAGGGCGAACTCCGTGCCCACGAGCACGCGGAAGTCGATCGCCGGGGACGAGAGGTCCACGCGGCCCGTCCTGCCGAAGTCCGCCCCGAGCGGTCCCTCCACCGCGTCGCGGTCCACGTCCACGCCGAGGCCGCGGACGCGCGTGCGGAAGGTCTGGCCCGCCAAGTCGAACGAACGCGCGAACGACCGGAGGTCGTCGAGGCTGCCGCGGGCCAGCTCCTCGCAAGCCACATGGGCGAGCCCCAGCCGGGCCACCGCCCGAAGCACCGGACCCTCGGCGTCCACGCGGAGGACCTGCGGCGACGCGGACACCTCGCGGGGCCGCACGCCCTCCGCCTCCAGGGCCGCGAGGGCCTCGGCCCGGGGGAGGGTCGGGTGCTCGCCGGAGAGCTCGATCCAGAGGCGCACGCGGACGGAAGCGGCCCGGGGCTCATGAGTCTGCCGACGACCGTCACGTTGAAATGGGAGCGGCTCTTCGCAGGGGGCCGTTGCAGATTCGCACGTTCATCCCGAACGATATCCCCGCAGTTGCGTCGATCGTCCGCGAGGCGTTGCGGGAGAACTACCCGACGTCCCTCTACCTGGACATCCACAAGTGGTGGCGCGAGGGCTTCCTCATCGCCGACCTGGACGGGCGCCCCGTGGGCTTCCTGGCGGCGGTCGTCTCCGCGGAGGCGCAGGCCCGCGTCCTCATGTTCGCCGTGGCCGCGGGCTTCCGCGACCGGGGGATCGGGACGCAACTCATGAACACGTTCCTCGCGACCTGCGCGAACCGCGGCATGCACCGCGTCGAGCTCGAGGTGCGCCGCTCGAACCTGGGCGGCATCAAGTTCTACCAGCGCTACGGGTTCGACATCGGCTTCGTCCTCCCGTCCTTCTACACGGACGGCGAGGACGGGTACAAGATGTTCAAGACGATGTGAGCCGGCGGCTCACTGATAGCCCTGCACGTCGTCGCCCTCGTGCACGTTCCAGTAGTGGTAGGGAGATGACTCCTTCTGGGCCGCGGACATGTCCGTGCCCACGCCGGCCGTGTAGGAGCCGTAGCGCTCCTTAATCTGCTCCTCGATCGTCCGCGCGATCTTGATCGCGCGCTTCACGTGGTCCGCCTCGATGAGCTTGGAGTCCTCCGTGACCGCGATGTCCCCCGAGGAACGGATGAGACCTCCGAGCTCGCGCAGACGGAGCGTGAGCGCCTTGTCTTGGTTGTCCAAGGCCTTCGCACGGCGCCGCGCTTCCTCGACGATGACCCGGACGGCTTCCGACGTCGCGGGCGGGATGCGCTTGTCAATCGAGATCTCCTGGGCCACGAACTGGGCGAGCTTCGCGCGGTTCGCGTCGTTGTCGGCCATCGTGGTCTCCACGAGGACCTCGTAGCCCCCGCCCGTGATCCGGGACCGCAAGGGCGAGAGGATGTGGGGCAGGTCCTGGATGTTGCACGCCCCGACGAAGATGAAGTCGCAGGGGACGTTGTCGACCTTCACGCTCGCGCCCGCGCTCTGCGGGTTCCGTCCGGAGATCGGGAAGCGCTTCTCCTGCATCGCGGTCAGGATGAACCGCTGCAGGTGGCCGAGCTGCGGGAGCTCGTCGATGAACAGGACGCCCTGGTGGGCCTCGTGGATCGACCCCGCGACGACGCGGTCGTACGGCTGGGTCCCGAGCTGCGGGTGGCCGCCGTACGGGTCGTGGCGCACGTCGCCCAGAAGCTCCGTCTCGCTCGCGCCTGTCGAGAGGACGAACGGGCTGCGGGTGATCGGGACGAGGACCTTGCGCGGGCTCTCCTTCTCCATCTCCCGCCGCTTCTCGAGAGCCTTCTGGTCGAGCACGCGGATCATCTCGCCCGCCCGCTCGTACACGACGACCTCCTCCTTGCCGAACTGGTTCCGGGTCGTCGTCACGCGGTCGCGGCCGCCCATCTGGGCGAGCGTGACCTCGAAGATCCCGCTGAAGAGGTCGCCGAACGGGTTGCCCGCGGTGTTCCCCTGGGCGACCATCTTGGGCCGCGCGCACTTCGGGCACATCCGCTCCGTGGGCGAGGAGTACGTCCCGCAGTGGACGCACTTGTACCCGAGGCGCTCCGCGACGTTGATCGGCGCCTCCTTCGGGTCGATCAGGTCGCCCTCGGCCCCGGCCATGCGGCTCTCCTCCGCAACGACCTCGTCGCGGCGCCGCACCTCGACGAGCGGCCGCTCCGGGTTCTCCGGGTTGTGGACGATCCGGATCTCCTCCGTCACGGCCGGCAGGTGGAGGGAGAGCGCCTGGGCGATCATCGACTTGCCCGTCCCCGGCGGGCCGACGAGGAGCAGGTGGCGCCGCTGCTTCGCGGCGACCCGCGCGAGCTTGACCGCCTCGTCCTGCCCGATGACCCGCTTCATCGGGTCGTCTGGGATCAAGATGTCCGCGGTCGTCTCCAGCTCGTCGAGGGAGAAGCCCTCGTCCGCTGTCAGGACGTGGTTCCGGGCGATGGACGCCACCCCGTTCAGGGCGAGAGGTCGCTCCGGGTCCAGACCTCGACGCCCGCCGGCTGCTTCGTGATCGTCCCCATCTTCGTGCCGACGACGGAGTGCATGTTGAGCTCCGAGGCGATGTCGAGGATCCGCTGCGTGATGATCCCGTCGAAGACCACGGCGCGCGTCTGCTTCGCGCCCTTCAGGGTCTCCACGAGCTCCCGGACCGGGACCTCGGCGACCACGCCGTCGCCCTCGTCCAGGAGCCGGGCCTTAGAGGACCCGCCCATGGAGAGGAGCATGTCGCGGTACTTCTCGAGCTTCGGGTTGAGCGTCTTCGAGGCGGGCGTGAGCGGGGCGGGCGCGGGGGCGGGCATGGGCTCACGGGGTTCCCGCGGCTCGCGGGGCTCGCGCGCCTCACGGGGCTCGGGGCGGAACTCGCCCCGAGGCTCGGCCCGGCCTTCGCCGGACGGCGCGCCCTTGGGAGCGCCCGGCGCCTCCGGGAACTCGGACTCGGGCTTGTACACCTGGCCCGTGAGGCCGTACATCTCGATGTACTGGTCCGCGGGGATCTTGTTCCGCAGAGCCTTCATGATCTGCTTCTGCGTCAGCTCCTCGACCTCCTTGCCGCGCGGCGCGCGGGCGATGAAGTCGACCTCCGCGACCTGGAGCAGTTCGCGCAGGATGAGGTCGCCGCCGCGGTCGCCATCGACGAACGCGGTCAGGGCGCGCTCCTTGGAGAGTTCCTGGATCGTCTTGGGCACGTTCGTGCCCTCCACGGCGACGGCGTTCTTGATACCGCTCCGGAGGAGGTTCAGCACGTCCTGGCGGCCCTCGACGACGATGATCGCGTCGCTGTCCGCGACGTTCGGGCCCGCAGGCAGTCGCTCGGGGCCGAAGGATATGATCTCCGCGACGGTCACGCTGCCGCGGACCTCGTCCAGGAGGTCCGTGCCGCTCGTCTTGGACTCCTCGACCATGGTGGCGAGGAGCTGGCGGGCGCGCTCGATGATCTTGTTTCGCTTCGAGACGCGGACGTCCTCGACCTTGTCGACCTTGATCGAGGCCTTGCACGGCCCGACTCGGTCAATCGTCTCGAGCGCGGCAGCCAGGATCGACGTCTCGACCTGGTCCAGCGAGGACGGGATGAGGATCGTGCCTTCCGTTCGGCCCTTCTTGCTCTGTGCGTCAACCTCGATGCGGCCGATGCGGCCGCTCTTCTGGAGGTCCCTCAGATCCAGCTCCTCGCCGAGGAGGCCCTCGGTCTGGCCGAAGACCGCGCCGACGACGTCGGGCTTCTCCACGATGCCCTCCGCCTCGAGGCGGGCCTGGATCAGGTACTTGGTGGTACTCGGATCGATGTTCATGCTTCACGTTCCGGGAGGCGTCGACCGTTACTCACGTCCCGCCTATCCGGACGGCTCTGGCGCCCCGCAGGGGGGCGTTCTTTTCAGCTCCCGTGTCGGGAGGAGTGAAAGGAGGATTCGGATGAGTGGGATCGATGATTCGCGGTTCGGCCGCTATCCCGATTCGTCACTGGAGGCGGCCCTATTTAAATATTCTTAAGACCCCGTTCTCAGTTCCGAGACCGTCTCCGGTCATCCCGGCGGTGCACCCGTTCCGAGTAGTACCGCTTGGAGGGGCGCTGCTGGTTCCGCGAGGACGCGAGGCCCTCGATCCGCTCGGCGAAGCGGTGGAGGGACTCCACGTCCTTGATGTCCTTGCGGCAGAGGATCGTCAGGCGCGCGCGCAACTGGTCGTCGTAGCGGACGCCGGTGGCGGCGAGCGCGTCCCTCAGATGCCTCGCGATCCGCCCACCACGCACGTCCCAGTCCGTGAGGATGATCGCCTCGCGGTACTCGCGAGCGACGCCCTCGCAGAGCGCGAGGACGGAGTTGCCTCGGTTCAGCACACGGATGTCCCCGAGCACGCCGAGCTCCCGGAGCGCGCGACGGTCGTACTCGCCCTCGACGATGATCGGGACCGAGCGGTTCTTCTCGATGAGGTCGTCGAGGACCTGGCCTAGGTCCTCGTGGAGCTGCACGTAGTCCATCAGAGTTCCCTCAGCCCCAGCCGCTCCTCGATGCGTTCCCGGGAAAGCCCCGAGATCCCAACGGTCTTTCGACGACTCCGGTGGCCTGCGACGATGCGGATCGAGGAGGCAGGGAGGTCGAGGCGCCTCGCGAGGAAACGCAAGAGCTCGGCGTTCGCCGCTCCCTCGGTGGCCTTCGCCGCGACCCGGAGCACGTAGCCGTGCCTCCAGGGATCCCGGCCGCGGAACTCGGTCCGCATCGCGCTCGGCGTCACGAGCAAGTCGAGCAGGACCAGGTTCCGCGCCGCGTCCTCCCGGATCGTCGCGACCGGCGGCCTGTGCACACTCATGGCAGAGTCTCCATCCACGCGCGGAGGGATATGCCTTCCGGCCCGGAGCGGGACGCACTCGGAGGCGCCCGGGCGACGGCATCTTATAGCGGCCCCGGGATAACGTCCGTGTGCCTGGGGAGGAAGAGGTCAACTTCGAGCGCGTGACGAAGGTCTACCGCGAGGAGGGCGGGAAGAAGACCCTCGTGGCCCTCGAGGAAGACTTCTACGACAAGCTCGCGGCGTACGTCAAGCGCCTCGGGGAAGACGCGGGACGCGAGGCCCAGGCGGGGCCGAACGCACCGAAGGCCCTCCTGCTCCAAGACGAGCTCCGGAAGGTTCTCAAGCGCCGCGACCAGGTCTTCACGTACCGCGAGCGGAAGCTCGCCCTCCTGGCCTCGAGCCGAGCGAGCGGCGCGGAGGTCGAGGTGATGAACCTCCCGCGGCAGGAGCGCGCCCTCTTCGAGGGCATGGTGGCCCTCCTCAAGCAGACCCGAGCGGATGCGTTCGGCGGCTCGCCGTTCGGGAGCGAGCCGGGTCCCGCCGCGGCCCCCGAGGCGCCGGCGCCCGCGGCCGCCGCCGGGTCGGAGAAGAAGCCCACGCCCGGGATGAAGGTCCTCTCCAGCGAGGAGACGAAGAGGCCCCGGGTCGCTCCGAGCCTCAAGGACCACGTGGTCGTGCACGTGCTCGAGGACCTGCCGCCGTTCGCGGGCCTCGACACGACGTACTCCCTTAGGAAGGAGGACGTGGTCACGCTCCCGAAGACGATCGCAGAGATCCTCGTGAGCCGCGGCAAGGCGCGGATCGTGCAGATGCCCGGGGCGAGCGCGTGACGGACGCCCTCGTGCACCGCCGACGTGTGGCGGTCCGCCTTCTCCTCCTGGAGGCGGGGTTCCTTGCGGCGATCCTCGGGGGCTTCGCGGTCCTGTCGTGGTGGCTCGCGGGCGGCGCCGTGCTGCAGGGCGGCCTCCTCGGCGGGCTCGCGCTGCTGCCCGCCTGCCTCCTGGGGAACTGGCTCCTCGTGCGGTCGGGCTGGAAGCACCTCGGGGAAGATCTCGGCGGCCGCGGACCGGCCCCGTGAGCCTACCGACGCAAGCATTAAGTAGTTCCCTCGCCTAACGATGAAGGCTCTCTGCGGTACATGGGCTCCGCGCGATATGGCGACCCGTTTCTGTGCCCGGAGACGTGTGCACCCCCGACGCTCGCGGGCCGTCCGGCGGGGAAGAGGGAGAGGCCGCGGGAGGAGCCACGCGCCGATCGTACCGCGCGCCGCTGATACCGATCATATGCATCCTGGACGTGTGCTAAGCCGACAGGTCAGTGGCTAATGCGCTGTCTGGGGAATGGCTCGGCTCGGGCGCCGATGAAGGACGTGCCAAGCTGCGAAATGCGTCGGGTAGGCGCAAGAAGCCTGTGATCCGACGATCTCCGAATGGGACCTCCTAACCGCGAGGTTGTTCCGTGAGGAACGGGAACCCCCGGAATCGAAGCATCCTAGTACGGGGAGGAAAAGAAACCAATAGGGATGCCGTCAGT
>JAJYKG010000117.1 GCA_021788795.1 Thermoplasmata archaeon
CACCCTCCAGGACCACCGCGACTGACGCGCGCGGGTTGTTTCGCGGCTCCCCCCGCCGCCTTCATTAGCCGCGGCATCGTCCGCGCCCTGCATGGCGGACCTTCTGACCTTGGTCCTCGCCCTCGCGGCCGTCCTCGTCGGGCTGGCCATCGGCTTCCTCGCGGGCCGGGCGCTCACGCGGCGGACCCTGGAGCTCGACTACCGCGAGCGCGAGCGGGAGGCGCGGCGGGACTCCGTGGACCGGAGCCGCGCGACCCTGAGCGGCCAGTTCCTCGAGAAGCTGGCGCCTCACTTCCCCGGCTTCCCGTACGAGCCGACGGACCTGCGCTTCATCGGCACGCCGGTCGACTACCTCGTCTTCAACGGGCTGAGCGAGGGCGAGGTGGACGAGATCGTCTTCTTGGAGGTCAAGAGCGGCGGGTCTAGCCTCACGACGAAGGAGCGTCGCGTGCGGGACGCCGTCGAGGCCGGGGCCGTGCGCTGGGACGTCTACCGCGTGCCCGACGAGGGCTAGCCGGACCGGGCTTTCTTGATGCGCTCCGCGACCTTCTGCACGACCGAGGTCTTGAAGTAGTCCGCGCGCACGAGCACGCGCCCCTCGTGCCGCCAGTGCGACGTCGGGAACGCCTTCTCGGCGTCGAGTTGCGGCTCGAGGCCGAGCGCCTTCGCGGCGGTCACGACCTCCTCCGCGGTCGGCGACTCGACGGCCCAGCGCTTCGCGACGCGCCGCCCGTCCGCCCGGGAGCGGCCGAGGTCGAAGTAAGCCGGATAGAGGACGATGGGCCGCTCTTTCTTGGCCATGCGTCCTCGCGTACGGGGCGCCCCCCATTAAGGTTTTCCGGCGCCCCGCGAACGCGCGCAAGGTTAATCGGGCGGCCCTGTTTCACCCGCGCATCGCGAGCGGGGGAATACGATGGACGGGGAGCACGACCTGGTGGACTTCGCAGTGGACTACGCGCGGCAGAAGGGCGCTGCCTACGCCGAGGCGCGGTTCGAGCGGCAGGAACCGGAGGAGTTTATCCTGAAGAACGGCACGCTGGACGCCCTCTATGTGGGCGCGGACCGCGGCATCGGGGTCCGGGTCCTCGCGAAGGGGGGCCTCGGCTTCGCCGCGACGAACACAATGACGAAGGCTGAGGTCCGGACGATCGTGGACGACGCGGTCCGGATGGCGAAGGGGGCCAAGCGAGAGACGCCCATCACCTTCGCGGAGGAGGAAGCGGTCACGACGGAGTGGACCGTCCCGGAGCAGACGAAGCTCGCGGACGTGACCGTGGAGGACAAGATCGCGGCCTTCCGGGAGATCGACCGCGCGGTGAAGGAGCTGGGCTTCAAGATCCCGTCGCGGTACTTCCAGCTCTCCTGCAACCGGATCACGAAGTACTTCGCCAACTCGGAGGGGTCGCGCATCCGGTCCTACAGCCCTCGGCTCCGCACCTCGTTCTTCCTGACCGTGGTCCAGGGGGCGGACGCCGAGCAGAGCCACCGCGACTACGGGTGGTCAGGCGGCTGGGAGGCCCTTCGTGAGCTGAACGTCACGCAGCGCGTCACCGACGAGGCGCGCTCCATGCAGCGCTCCCTCCTCGAGGGCAAGAAGTCCCCGGAGGGGAAGATGGACCTCGTGGTCGGCCCCCAGGTCTCGGGGATCGCGGCCCACGAGTCCTGCGGCCATCCCACGGAAGCCGACAGGGTCCTCGGGCGTGAGGCGAGCCAGGCGGGCAAGTCCTTCATCGGCCCCGACGGGATCGGCATGAAGGTCGGCTCCGAGGTCGTCAACGTCTGCGACGACCCGACCGTGGAGCATGCGATCGCCTACTACGCCACGGACGACGAGGGCGTGCGGGCGCGGCGGCGGTACCTGTACAAGGAGGGGAAGGTGAACGAGTTCCTCCAGAACCGCGAGACCGCGTCGGCGTTCGGCACGCGCAGCAACGGTGCGTCGCGGGCCGTGAACTACAACGTCGAGGCCATCGTGCGCATGGCGAACACCTTCGTCGAGCCGAAGGACCACACAATCGAGGAGATGATCGAGGGCGTCCACTTCGGCGTCTACATGAAGTCGTTCATGGAGTGGAACATCGACGACAAGCGCTTCAACGCCAAGTACGCCGGTAGGGAGGCGTACCTCATCGAGAACGGGGAGGTCAAGCACCCCGTTCGCCGCACGGTCGTTGAGCTCACGACGCCGACGTTCTGGTCCGCGGTGGATGCCGTCGGGAAGGACCTGGAGTTCGAGGCGGGCTTCTGCGGCAAGTCCGATCCTAGCCAGGCGCTCGACGCGAGCCTGGGCGGTCCGACGATGCGCCTCCGTAACGTGTACCTGAGGTGATCCCATGGAGGACATCGCCGCCCAGATCGTCGACAAGGCCCAGAAGCTCGGATGCCAGGACGCCGTCGCGGACTACGTCCAGAACCGTTCGTTCCAGATCCGGTTCGCCCGGAACGAGCCGGTGATCAGCAACCGCTGGCGGGAGTCCTACGCCTCCGTCTTCCTCGTCCACGACAAGCGCGTCGTGGCCACGGACCTGAAGGACCTCACGGACATCGACGGCGCCCTGGAGCGCCTGGTGAAGATCGCGAAAGCCTCCCAGCGGAACCCGGAATACGCGGGCCTCGCGAAAGGGAGCTTCCGCTATGCGCCGTTCCGGCCGGACCCGAAGGTCCTCGCTCTGCAAGGCGGCGCCGACTTCGTCGAAGCCGCGGTGAACGGCGCCCTGGCGGAAGGCGCGAAGGAATGCGCGGGGTCGTTCTGGCGGTACGAGGACGAGCACGTCCTCGCCACGTCGAACGGCGTCGAGGGGCACGACCACCGCGCGGGATTGTACCTGTCCATCCGTGCCCTCGTCTCCCTGGAGTCGAGCGGGCACGGGATCGCCTGCGCGTCGCGCCTCTCGCGGTTCGACCCCGAGAAGGCGGGGCGCAAGGCCGGCCGCGTCGCGGCCCTCGCGAAGGACCCGAAGCTCGGCCAGGCCGGCCGGTACACGGTCGTGTTCGACCCGCTCATCTTCGGCACCCTGACGGACCAGGTGGCGCGCCGGCTGAGCGCGTATTCCGTCGTCTCCGGGTTCTCGCCCTTCGGCAAGAAGGTCGGGAAGCGGGTGGCCTCCCCCGAGGTCACGATGTGGGACGACGGGTCCGAGGAGTCCCTGGCCCGCAAGAAGTTCGACATGGAGGGCGTCCCCACGAAGCGGCACGCGCTCATCCAGCGGGGCATCCTGAAGACGTACCTCCACAACACGTCCACCGCCAAGCGCTTCAAGACGAAGACCACCGGGAACGCCGGGCTCATCGCCCCGGACGCCCATGCCGTCTTCGTCAAGCCGGGGGACTGGTCCAAGGACGAGATCTTCTCCGAGGTCAAGGACGGGCTCTGGCTCACGAACACCTGGTACACCCGCTACCAGTCGTACGTGAAGGGCGACCTGAGCACGATCCCGCGGGACGGGATCTTCCACATCCGGAAGGGCGAGGTCGTCGAGACCTGGAAGGACCTGCGGCTCACGGACAACCTGGTGCGGCTCATGAAGAACGTCGTCGCCCTGAGCGACGCCACGGAGCAGATGATGTGGTGGGGCGAGGTCTCCCTCCCGAACTTCGTGCCCTACGCCCTCATCAAGGACGTGAACCTGACGCGGTCCGCGGAGTGAGCGCCGGGGCCCGAACGGAAGCGGAACGTCCATCGCCTCCCCGGCCCTTGCCGGTGCGTGCAGGTCCGAGCGGTCGCCGTCCCCGTCGCGGTCGATCTCGCGGCGGGCTTGGCTTTCGCCCTCAGCTGGGGCCTGCGGTGGCAGGGATGTGCGCCGCCCTCCGTCTTGTGCCCGCTCCCCGGCGTCGCATGCATCGCCGTCTGCAGCGACGCATGGGCCCAGTGGACGATGACGTTCCCGTGGGGGCTCCTCCTGGGCGTGGTCCCCTCCTTGATGGCGTTCGTGGCCGTGTTCCTGACCGGGCTCTCGACGCCCCCTGCCGCCCCGACGTCCCGTGCCTCCCTCGTGCTCTCGAGCCTCTCCGTGTTCCTGATGGCGACGGGGGTCGACGTCGTCTTCCTGGAGTCCGGCGACGCGCTCCTCCCCTGGGCGTTCATCCTCGCATCGGCCCCGCTGTTCGCCCTGAGCCTGGTCCGGGCCGGGGTGGGACGGAGCTGGCGCTAGCCCGGAAACGCCAGAGGGGTCGGAGGTTCACTTCGCCGGGGCCCTCTCCGCGGTCACGAGGACCGCGTTGATGACGCCGTCCTGCCCAGGCCGCGACGTGATCTTCGCGAGGCCGATCTCCGTCTGGACGACCGCGCCTCGGGTCATGATGTTCCGCGTCACGTAGTGCGGATTCGACGTGTTCTCCTTGACCGTGACGATCTTGACCTTCTTCGTGGCCGACGAGCGCGGGTCGAGGACGTTCGCGTACTCCGCCTTGAGGACGCGGACCTTGCGGTTCCCGCCCTTCGTGCGGTAGAGCTTGACGCGCGGGGTGCCGAGGAAGGCGAACTGCTGCTCGCGGGAGACCTCGCGGCGGCGCTTCTTCCGCAGCGGCCGGTAGCGCCCGCCCGTCGGCTTCCTCTTGGAGCGTCCTTGCCAGAGTGCCATGGTGAACCTCAGAGGGACCCGTCCCAACCTCGCGGCCCTATAAGACGCTTGCGGCCCGCGCCCTCTCAGAAGAACCGCGGGATGACCGGGACGAGGGTGCCGTACACGAGGAAGTTCGTGATGAAGAAGCCCGCCAGGGCGCCGCCGTTCAGCAGGGGAAGGCCGGCCTGGGGGTTGCCGCGGAGGACGTACCGCATGAGGATGGAAAACCCGACGAGGCTGCCGATCAGCGTGCCGATGGCGAGCGTGAGGTTGGGCGTGAGGCCGGGCAGAGCCGAGCCCGCCACGTTCTCGAAGGAGGCCCACGCGGACACGCTCATCATGCCCGGGATGATGAGGTCCCCGAGCCCGATGAACATGGCCTCCCGCTCGTCCCCCTCCTCGACCTGCTTCTTGAGCCCCTTCTGCTCCGTGAACTTGTAGTCCGCGTGCTTCGGGACCACGAGGAGGATGGGGAGGTGCTGGTTGGTCACCTCGTCCGCCAGGGTGACCATGTGCTTCGTGTGGTAGACCGCCCACGCGTCGTAGCAGGCCATGGCGACGAGCAGGAGGAAGGCGGGGAACCAGCCGAAGGAGATGCCCAGGACGGCCGTCACGCCCACGGCCGTCAGCAGGCCCACCGCGTCCACGACGTACCACTCCGGGTACTTGATCAGGAGCCAGGTGATTGCGAGCCCGCCCAGGAAGGGGAGCGCGGTGTCCAGGATCGTGAACGTGGTGAGGTCGAACGCGATGGGGACCCAGACCAGGAAGTAGTAGATGGGCAGGATGAGGACGAAGCTGACCGTGACGAAGACCGAGGCCAGCATGATGAGCCGGACGAGGCCCTGCTTGCGGTACTTCACCAGGAGGAGGATGATCCCGGTGAAGGCGAGGATCGCGACGATGTAGACGGCCGCGTTCGAGACGTTGTTCGGGTCGGGGAACGCCTGGACGCCGTTGTACAGGAAGGCGGGGGCGATGGCCAGCGCGGCCAGCTGCGACACGAAGAGGAGGACGCCCATGGCCAGGGTGGCCCGCACCTCGGAGCGCATGCCCGGTCTACTCCCGCTGCACCCGTCCGAACGCGACGCTGCCCGCGATCTTCTCGATGAAGACCTTGACGATGGAGCCCTTCGCGGTCCCGGGGACGTAGATGATGTACTTGTCCAGCTTCGCGATCCCGTCGCCCTTCTTCCCGATGTCCTGGATCATCATCTCGTAGACCTTGCCCTCGACGAGGGGCGCCTCCTCGACCTTGGCCGCCTTCTTGACGGACTTCACGGGGCGGCGGGCGCCGCAGGCGTCGCACTCGAGCATCGCGACGCGGCCTTCCTTCACGAGGCGGGTGTCGGGGCGGCCGCATTCCTGGCAGATGACGTAGGCCTCGACGTAGGACTTGATCCGCTCTTCGACGTTCATCGGGGTGACCTTGCTCTTGAAGACGACGCGGCGGCCTTCCATGGTCCCCGCGGTCCCGAGCTCCCGGAGGAGGTAGGTGAGGACCATGTCGGGGTCGCGACGGATCGCCTGGACGATGTCCTCGAAGTTCCGGAGGATCGTCGTCTTGCCCTCGTACACGATGTCCGGGGCGGGAACCTGGAACCGCTCGCCCGTGCTCAGCGCGTCGGGCAGGGCCTTCTTCGCCCGTGCCAGGAGCTGGTCATAGGAGAGGGAAGACATGGGAGACGACCAAGGAGGGGCCCGGGTTTAAAGGTTTGTCCCCGGAGTCCCGCCCCGGGCTCGTCCGGAATCACTTCGTCCCCGCGGCGGCCTTCACCAGGCCCAGATGGATCGGCGAGGGCCGGAACGGTCTCGACCGGAGTTCGGGGTGGAACTGGGAGGCAACGAAGTAGGGATGCCCTTTCATCTCGAGGACCTCCATCCTCCGCCCCCCGTCGGAGCGGCCGACGTACCGCAGACCGGCGGCCTCGAGCTTCTCGAGGTAGTCCGGGTTGATCTCGTACCGGTGGCGGTGGCGCTCGAGGATTCGTGTGGAGCCGTACAGCTTCGCGGTCTTCGAGGACTCGTCGAGCAGGATCTCGTGCGCGCCGAGGCGCATCGTCGCGCCCATGTCCTTGACCCCGTGTTGCTCCGGGAGGAGGTCGACGACCGGGTACGGCGTCCTGGGGTCGAACTCGGAGCTGTTGGCGCCCTTGAGCCCGAGGGCCTCTCGTGCGAAGCCCACCGTGGCGAGCTGGAATCCGAGGCAGACGCCCTGGAACGGGATGTCGTGGTCCGCGGCGTAACGCGTCGCGGCGGTCTTCCCCTCGATGCCGCGGTCCCCGAAGCCCCCGGGCACGAGGATGCCGTCCGCGCCCTCGAG
>JAJYKG010000118.1 GCA_021788795.1 Thermoplasmata archaeon
GAGCGGAAGCGCCTGGACGGCGCGGTCGCGTGCATCTCCCCCTCCGCGAGCCAGAACATCCAGGGCGTGCCCTCCCTGAGCCTCGGGTGCAAGGGCGTCGTCGAGGTCGAGCTCGAGTGCTCGGGGGAGCACTGGCGGCACGGGCCGACGAAGCGCGGGATCCACAGCAGCCAGGCCGCGATCGTGGAGAGCCCGATGTGGCGGATGGTCCAGGCCCTCGCGACCATGGTGGACGCGAAGGACCCGAGTCAGGTCCTCATCGAGGGCTTCTACGACAACGTGGCGCCCCCGGCGAAGCGGGACCTCGAGATCGTGGACGAGCTCGCCCAGGCGTACGACGAGGACGCGCTGCGCCGCGCGAACGATGTGGAGCACTTCATACACGACTTGCACGGCAAGGACCTCCTGATGAAGGCCCTATACACGACGACGCTCAACATCCAGGGCCTCTCCGGCGGCTACACGGGCCCGAAGTTCAAGACCGTCCTGCCGCACAGCGTGAAGGTCAAGCTGGAATCGCGGCTCATCCCGAACCAGACGCGGTCGGAGACCCTGCAGAAGATCCGGACGCATCTGGACGCCCACGGGTACCCCGACATCAGGGTCGTCGACACGTCCTCGGAGCTCAGCGATGACTGGTCGCGCACGAACCCGGACGCCGGGGTCGTCTCCGTCGTCCGCTCGGCGTACGAGTCCTGGGGCTACCGCCCGCAGGTGTGGCCCTTCATGCTCGGGACGTCCCCGCAGTACCTGTGGACGAAGGTCCTCGGGATCCCGTTCGTGTCCCTGGGCCTGGGCCACGGCGGCCGCGCGCACGCGCCCGACGAGTACTACGTCGTCGAGGGCGACGGAGGGAAGCTCCCCGTCGCCGGGCTCGCGGAGGCGGAGAAATTCTTCGCGCACGCCCTCCTGGGGATGAAGGGGAAGAAGCTCGACTGACCCTCTCGGGGAGACATCGGAACCCTTTTCCGGGGCGCTCCGTTCGGCGGACCCATGCGGTTCGTCGCCTGGGTCCGCGCCTCCCAGGCTGTGCTGTTCGAGGCGGCCCTCGTGCCCGCGTGCGTCGGGACCGCGGCCGCGGTCGCCGCGGGCTCGCCGTTCGACGCCGCGCACTTCGGCCTCATCCTCCTCTCCCTCGTCGCCATCCAGGCGGGGGCGAACCTCCTCAAGGGGTACTACGAGTCCCAGGACCGGTCCGTTCCGCCCTCGTCCGCGGGCTCGTGGATCGCCTTCGACAGCGGTGCCGCGGTTGGCCTGGCGAAGGACCCGCGGAACGTCCTTCGGGCGGCCTGGGCGTGCATGGCTGTCGGCGTGGCCGCGGGCCTCGCCCTCGTCGCGATCACCGGGAGCCTGCTCCTCCTCGCCTTCGGCGTCGCGGGGTTCGTCCTCGCGTGGAGCTACAGCTCGCCGCCGCTCCGCCTGAGCTACCGCGGCATCGGGGAGGCGTCCACGTTCCTCGCCTTCGGGCCCATCATGACCGTGGGCGCCACGGTGGCGTTCGGCACCGCGGGGATCGTGGAGAGCTTCCTGGCCTCCCTGATCCTGGGCTTCCTCGCCGCGGCCATCTCGTTCGCCCGCTACTTCCCCAACGAGCCCGAAGACCGCGCGAAGGGCAAGCGCACGCCCGTGACCCTCCTGGGGGGGAGGAGGGCCGCATCCGTGCTCGTCGGCCTGTGGTGGGCCCCGCTGGGCATCGCGCTCCTTTGGTACTCCCAGGACCCCCGGCTCCTTCTGGCTCTCGCTCCTCTGCCGTTCCTCCTGGCGGCGTGCGTCCTGCTGCCGCAGGCCGTGGCGGGCCGCCGCAGGTTCCCTCCGATCATCGGGCTCACCGTGCTCGCCCACCTCCTCGCGGGCGCGGGCCTCGTCTTCGCCCTCCTGCGGTGACGCGACCGGCGGGCTCGAGGAGGAATCCCACTTTCGCGGTCCTCTCCCCCCGGTGGAGCCTTGCCTCCGCACGCGTTTCGTGTTTTTGCATGAAACTCCGAACCGCGGATTGACGCGGCTTCCGGTCGTTTCGTGTTTTTGCATGAAACCGAGTTGCTTCACGCCGGGGTACGATGGCCCCCGTGGGCGATTCCCGCGCGCGACCCGGCCGTCGGGCCGCTCACAGCAGCGGCAGGAGCAGGTAGGCCACCGTGAGCCCGATCCCGAGGAACAACACGGCCTGGATCGTCCCCGCGTTCGCGGGCATGTGCCGCGGGTACTCGCGGAAGTAGGCTCGGAGGACGCGGATCGACTTGGCGAGCGGCACAAGCGCGACCAGTCCGAGGAGGGCGAGCCAGGGCACCCACCCCGCCGCGGCGGATGCGATGAGGAACGCGATGGCCACGGCGACCATGACGAGGTACAGGCGATACGACCTCTCCAGCCCGAGGCGCGCCGGGATCGTGCGCTTCCCGCCGCGCGGGTCCGTCTCGTGCTCGGGCATCTCGTTCACGAACAGGAACGCGGCCACCAGGATGCCGACCGGGACGGAGGCGAAGAGCGCCTCCCAGGAAAGGGCGCCGGCTTGGGCCGCATACGCGCCGAGGGTGACGATGGGCCCGAACACCACGCCGACGGCGACGTCCCCGAGGCCATGGTATTGGAGGGAGAACGGGGGCAGGGTGTAGAACACCGCCAGGGCGCCGCCGACGAGACCGAGAGCGAGCAGGAGCCACCCGTTCGGCCGCGTCAGGGCGAGGTAGATCCCCAGGAGCCCACCGAGGGCGTAGAGCGCGATCCAGACGCGGCGGTGGGCCGCGACCGTGAGCTGGCGGTCCGGGAGCACGCGCGCCCCGCCCGTGAACGGGCTCACGAGGTGAGGCGGGAGGTCGTCCACGCCGTTCAGGAAGTCCACGGTGTCGTTGCTCATGTTCGTGGCCGCCTGGAGGAGGACGACGCCCGCGAGGGTCGCAAGGAGCGCGACGAGGTCGAACGCGCCGGCGCGCGCGTACGCGATCGCCGTCCCGAGGACCACGCCGACGACCGAGGCGACGAAGGAGCGCGGCTGCGTCGCCTTGAACCACGTCCGGAAAGAGGCCATCCGGTCAGTCCCACTCCGTCTGGTCTTTCCGCAGGACGCGGACCTCGAGGAGGGTGAGGGGCCCCGGGCCCGGGTTGACCACGGTGTGGGCCTCGCCACGGACCATCCGCACCGCGTCGCCCGGGCCGACGTCGATGGGCGGGTCGTCGTCGAGGAGGACCTGCCCGCGGCCCTCGAGGAAGTAGAAGATCTGCGCGTAGCGGTGGCGGTGGGGCGGGGACTTCACCCCGGGCTCCATCTTCGCGATCCCCATGAGCATGAAGTTGCTGTCGCTCGGGCCCATGATCTTCTTGTCCACGATGCCCGGGCCGATCCCCTTCTCCCACGGTTCGTCGGTCAGGCGCCGAACGGGCGCGGTCTTGTCCAGCACGGTTTCCATGGTCCGGCCTTCCGGGTGCACGAGGGCGTGGTTCTATTAGTAGGTCGATGATTACCTGTAACCTATGGCCTACTGGAGGATTAGCCTCGAGCTTCCCTCCGCGCCGCTCGTGGAGGCGGGCCTCCTCCCGGCCGGGTTCTTCCGGCACAACGAGTCGATCGAGATCCTGCGCGTCTACGCGTTCCAGCCCAAGGAGCGCATGCTGCTCGCGCGGATCGTCCGGACGGGGCCGCCGTGGTCGAGGCAGGAGATCGACCGCGCGCGCGACGCCCTTCGCCGGCGGTACCACCTCCGCGACTTCGAGATCCTCGAGGTCGGGGACGACGGCCGCACGTACGTGGCCCTGCTGCGCCAGCAGAATCCCGGAATCCTCGAGGATCTCCTCGACGAGCTCGGGGCGGGCGTCACGCCGACGCCTCCGACGGTCCTTCGCCGGGAGTCGGCCACGCTGTCCTTCGTTGCGGACGACCGCGCGGAGAGGCGCATCGCCGACCTGCTCGACGGGCTGGGGATCCGCTGGACGCTCAAGTCGCGGCGGGCCGTGCGGCGGCCGCGTTCCGCCGACGAGGCGGGCCTGACCGCGCGCCAGCGGGAGCTCCTGAGCCTCGCCTGGAACCTGGGCTACTTCGACATCCCGGCCCGCGCGGACCTCGCGCGCCTCGCGGCCCTCACCGGCCTCAGCCGCAACACGGTCAGCCAACACCTCCGTCGCGGGATGCGGCGCATCCTGCGCGACTGGGTGGGCTGAGCTCCGGGCCTTCACGCGCCCGGCGGGCACTCTAGGAAGATCCGCAGGTAGTCCCGGACGTAGCGGGTGATCAGGTAGTGCCGTCGAACGTACTCGCGTCCGGCCTTCCCCATGGCCTTGCGCCGGTCCGGCGCCCGGAGGAGCTCGGTCGCCCGGTCGGCGGCCTCCCGCACGGTGGAGACCAGGTACCCGGTCCGCCCGTCCCGAATCTGCAGACGGATCCCGCCGACGTTGCCGCCGACCACGGGCACGCGCTTCCACAGGGACTCGCTGACGACGAGGCCGAAGCCCTCCCGAAGGGACTTGGCGAGCGCGACGTCCGTCTCCCGCTGGATCACGTTGACCTCGAGGGAGTGGACCCCGCGGATGTCCGTGAGGAAGTGGATGTCCTCGTCCTCGCCCGCGTGGCGCGCGGTCCGCTCGAACCACAGCCATCCCTCGGGGTCGTCGAGGGCCATCGAGGAGACGAAGAGCAGCTGCACGTCGGGGATCTTCTCCTTCACCATGCGGTAGGCGTCGATGACGCCGAGGGGGTCCTTCCAGGGGTCGAAACGGCCCACCTGGCTCAGGATGGGCCGGTCCGGGTCGAACGCGAACCGCTCCAGGAGGGCCTCCCGCTCCTCGTCGTAGACATGGCGGTTCTTCGGGCTCGTCGGGTCGATGGCGGGGGGCACGATGTACGCGCGCCGGAGGGCGACGTCCCGCGGCTGGTACTCGGTCGCGCTGAAGATCGCGGCGTCGTAGGCCTCCAGGTGAGGCTTGAGCAGCCCCAGGAGGGAGGCGTTGGGATTCGTGAGGTCGATGTGGCACCGCCAGATCCACGTCCCCCTGCGCTCGCAGAGGCTGACGAGGGGCGCGGGCTGCGGGTCGTGGACGACCACGTAGTCGTAGTCGTCCGTGAAGTCCGCCGCGTTCGCCTCGTTCAAGTGGCGGAAGGTCGCGATCATCTCGTCGGAGAGGACGACGGGCGCGCCCTGGAGGCCGTTGTGGATCGTCTTCGTCGCCTCGAAGAAGTCCGGGCTGCCGCGGAGGACGAACCAGTGGGCGTCGAGGCCCAGGTCCCGCTGCAGGGGCACGACGCTCTGGAGGAGCTCGCTCACCCCGCCCCCGTAGGGCGTGGCGCTGATGTGGGCCACGCGCTTCCCCCGGAGCTTGCTCGCGAGGGCGATCAGCTCGGCGTGGGCCGCGGGGCCGATGATGGCGCGGTAGTCCGCCAGACGCTTCTCCTGGACCGGCACTTCTTGCGCGCGAACCGCCTCCCACGACACCTGGTGGGCCGGATACGCCCCCGGGAGTACTTGTCGGTTCGGGCGATCCGGGCCCGTGCGGGCCCCCGCGACCCCGCCCCCGGACCTGTCAGAACCGTGAAATACGTGTGCTCCTTCTTCGCGGGTCGAACCGGTCGTCCCCATGCCCGAGCTCCGGAAGGACTACGTGACGGACACCTGGGTGGTCTTCTCCCCCGCCCGCTCCAAGCGGCCCACGGACTTCCACGCGCAGACGCGGACGACGGACAAGGCGAAGTGCCCGTTCTGCCCCGGCCACGAGGCCATGACGCCGCCGGAGATCCTGGCCTACCGGAAGGAGGGATCCGCGAATTCCCCGGGCTGGTGGATCCGGTGCATCCCCAACGCCTTCCCCGCCCTGCAGATCGAGGGGGAGATCAACCGCCGCATCTCCCAGTTGTTCCACAGCATGAACGGCATCGGCGCCCACGAGGTGATCGTGGAGACGCCCGACCACGAGAGCCGCTTCTCCGAATTCAGCGACTTCCAGATGCAGGAGGTCATCACCGCCTACAAGCAGCGGTACATCGACCTCACGCGGGACAAGCGCTTCAAGTACGTCCTGATCTTCAAGAACCACGGCGAGCGCGCGGGAGCGTCCATCTCGCATCCCCACTCGCAGCTCATCGCCACCCCGATCGTGCCCCGGCACATCCTCGAGGAGGAGAGCGCGCTGCAGCGCTTCTACGAGGCCACGGGCGGATCGTGCATCTACTGCGAGATCGTGGAGACGGAGCTCGAGGAGGAGCGCCGGATCATCTCGGAGAACCGCTCCTTCGTGTCCATCTCGCCGTACGCGGCCCGCTTCCCCTTCGAGACCTGGATCCTCCCGAAGGCCCACGAGATGGCGTTCGAGGACCTCACGGACGAGGAGCGGACGCCCCTCGCGTGGATGCTGAAGGACGTCCTCGGGCGGCTGAACCACGTCCTCGACGATCCGCCGTTCAACTACTACATCCACACCTCGCCCTGCGACCGCAAGGAGATCAAGTTCCACTGGCACATCGAGATCACCCCCCGCCTCACGCAGGTCGCGGGCTTCGAGCGGGGAACGGGCTTCTACATCAACCCGGTCATGCCCGAGGACGCGGCGTCCATCCTCCGCGGCGAGGTGGGCACCGCGAGCGACGCGCACTGACGGCACGGACCAAGCTTCTTGGGCATCGACGCCCTTAGGGCCCCCGGTGCCGAGATGCTCGAGAACCTCTCGCCCTTCTTCGACCCGATCCGCGAGATGCGAGACGGCGTCCCGTCGTTCAAGCTGTTCATCCAGGGCCTCTGGGTGGACGCGAGCGGCGGCGGGACGATCCCCGTCGACTCGCCGATCGACGACTCCGTCGTGGCGCAGGTGCCGGACTCCTCGCCCTCGGACGTGGACGCGGCGATCGACGCGGCCGTC
>JAJYKG010000119.1 GCA_021788795.1 Thermoplasmata archaeon
GGAGTACCACACCTACGCCGCACCGAGCGGCCCGGGCGGGGGCCTCATGAAGCCCATGGAGGGCCAGGCGCCCGGGATCCTCAACTACCTCCTGTCCCGCGACATCGAGGGCGACGTGAGGAAGATTGAGGAGGCGGGGGGCCGCGTGCTGCAGCCGAAGATGGAGATCCCCGGCGTCGGTTGGTGGGCTGTGTTTCAGGAGCCCACGGGAATCACCCTGGCCCTCTTCGAGCCCCGCATGGCGCCGCGGCCGGCCCGGACGCGCGCGCGGGCCCGCCCCCGGCGCGCCCCGGCGCGGAAGGCGTCCAAGGGTCGGGGGAAGGGCCGGGGCCGGAAGCGCTAGGCCCCTCATTTCCGAAAGAAAAGAGAACAAACAGCGTAAGGCTCAAATGCCCACCCCTGCGGATGCGGCCGCGGAGGTGGGTATCCGTGTACATCCCGATTGGAAGCACGTGCGCGCCGACGAAGCCCCCGAACTAGACTCGGCCGCGAATCTCGACCGGAGGGCGGAGCGCGCGGAGACGCATCTCGATCTCGGAGACCAAGGTCGCGTTTCCTAGTTTGCGTGCGACCTGTTCCGCTTCCGAGAGGTAGCTCCGTCCCTCCTCCACCGCCCCGTGGTCAAGACAGAACCCGCCGACTTCCTTCAGCGCCCGGCCGAGGTCAGTCGGGCCCCCGAACTCGCGCAACCCTGCCAGCCCCTCCCGCCAGGCCCGGACGGCCCGGTTCCAGTGCCCGAGCCCCATCTCGAGCTGCCCCTCGTAGACTTGGAGGAGGGCCAGAGTATCCCTCTCCTCCAGGATGTCGAAGTAGCCCTGCGCCTCCTTGATGGAGCCTGCGGCGATGTCGTATCGTCCGAGATCGAGGAGCATGGCGGTGCGATTCAGGGTCCCGTAGCCGGTGAGCCGCAGGTTGCCGGTCGCCCTCGCCAGCTCCAGCCCCGTCTCGAAGTGGCCGAGGGCCTCCTTGAGCCGCTTGAGTTCGGCGAGGGCGGTCCCGACGACGATGTGGGCGTGGGCCAGCTGGGCGAGGCTCCCCGACCGGCCGGCGATCCGGAGTCCCTCGAACGCGTAGTCTGCGCCGCCCTCCCGGTTGCCGCGGGAGGTCTCCAGGCTGCTCAGGGCCAGGAGGGCCCTGGACAGGCTCCCCCAGTCGCTCGCATCGGTCGCGAGGTCAATCGCCTCGCTCAGGTGGTTCGATGCCTTGTCCAGCTCGCCCAGGGCCTGCTCCACGAGGGCCATCTCGCGGAGCACCTCGGTCATCTCCACGGGCTTCTTCAGATCTACGAGCCGGGCGTGGGCCTCGACGAGGTAGCCGAGGGCCCGGGGGTAGTGGTTGCGGCAACGCTCGATGAACGCCATCTTCCGCAGGAGGCGGGGGACCCGCTCGGGCCTCCGCGACGCCTCCGCGAACTTGCGGGCGTGGCTGAACTGGTGGAGCGCGGGCGCCAGGTGCCCCTGGACCTTCAGGCTGTCCCCGAGGATCTCCGTGAAGATGCAGTACGTCTCCGGTTCCGACTCGTCGAGGGCGAAGCCCCGGAGCAGGGAGAGGATCTCCTCTGCCGCGACGCAGTCGAGGAGAGGCGCTCCGTCGGAGTCGAGGAAGGACGCGGCCTCTCGGGCCCTGCCCGCCTTCAGGAGGTGGTAGACGCCCTCCCAGCGCTCCCTCGGCTGGGACGCTCGGAGGAGGGGACGCGCGGCCAGGGCGTGGAGCTCCTTCCGGCGAGCGTCGTCGATCCGCCCGTCCACGAACTCGCGGACGAGGTCGTGCATCACGTATCCGCCGGCCACGGTGCGCTCGAGGAGGTTCCGCTCGCAGAGCCAGGTGAGGACCCGCGGCTCCGCCCCCGCCATGGCCTCGAGCACGGGGCGCCGCGCGGCCTTCCGGAGGACCGACGCGGCCTCGAGCAGGTTCTTCTCCGCGGGGGAAAGGGCGCCCCACACCTCCTCCTCGAGGTAGGTCCGCACCGCGGAGGCGTGCGCGGCCCCGCTCGTCGCGACGAGGTGGAGCAGGAGGGGATGGCCGCGGCTCGTGCGCGTGAGGCTCCGGACGAGGCGCTCGTCGGAGCCGAGGCCGCGGTGGCGCAGGAGCGCCCGCGAGGCCGCGGGATCCAGCCCGTGGATCCGCAGGAGGCGGCTCGAGGGGACCGCGGCCTTGAGGTTCCGGAGCATCGGCGTGAAGGACCGGCTCACGTAGATGCGCCGAATGGGGGCGCGGCTCAGGGGCTCCCGGGAGAGGTTGCGGATCATGCGCGCGACGTCCCGGGACGCCTGGTCCGCGTTGTCCAGGACGACGACGAGGGGGAGGCCGGCGAGCTCCCGTTCGAGGAGGCGCAGGACGAACCCGGGGTCCAGGGGGACCCCCTGGGCGAGGTGGGTCGCGAGGCTCGGCCGCCCCTGCCAGGCCAGGAAGGCCGCGAAGTCCGCGAGCAGCTCGGCCCCGGTGGTCGAGGGATGGATCTCGAAGCCGTAGACCGGCACGCGACGCGGCCGCCCCTGGACCCAGGCGGCCACCAGGGCGCTCTTGCCGATCCCCGGGAGGCCCGTGAGGAAGAGGGCCCGCGAGTCCGACCCGTACCAGGCGTCGAGCGCCGCGAACTCCTCCCGGCGCCCGAAGAAGCGGTCCACCCGCCGCAGCCCCCGCCCCCATACCCGCGACGCCGCGTCCCGGGCGGGCCGCACCTGGTCGCGGGCGATCTCGAGGTGGCCCTTGCGGACGGAGGAGACGGCGGTCGTCAGGTCGATGCGGTGGGACGCGAGGCTCGGCACGTCGGAAACGCGGACGGCCAGGGGCTCCAGGTTCGGCGTCCGCACTGTGACCACGCGGGACGCCAGGTTCCTCCGCAGGAGGCCCGCCCTCTGCCAGCCCTCCTCCGTGAGCCGGTAGGCGTACTTGGGCAGGGGGTGGCTGCTGAGGCGGACCCTCTCCCTCGAGACGAGCCCCTCCCGCTCCATCCGGTCCAGCCACTTCGTCAGCGTGCTCCGGCCCGACTTGACCGCGGCGGCGACCCCTTCCTGGGTCTGCTCCTCGGGCCGCAGGGACTCCGAGGAGAGATGGATGAGCACGCGGTCGCGGGTATGGAAGAAGCGCTTCCGGATGTAGTGTCGGACCATGGGACCGTCCTGAGGGGGCATGGCGTCGGGGAAAAAAGAACATATCCCATAGGTCTTTATATACCCCCCACGCGGCTGGGGCCCGACCGCGAAGCCTATGGCATCCTCCCCTGCCTCGGGCGAGCGGCAGTGGTCCGCCTCCCCGTGGTTCCCCCTCGCCTACGCCGAGGTGGCCCGCAGCCCGGACACCTACGGGGTCGTCATCCTGAGCGACGCCCGCCGCGACCCGATCCTCGTGGGCCACGGCTCCATCCGCGACGAGCTGTGGCGCTTCCACCGGAGCCCGAGGACCGCGGCCCAGGGCGCCGTGCACTTCCGCTTCATCGCCACGCTCCTCGAGCACGAGGCCGAGCTCCTGGCCGTCATCGTCCGCGAGGAACTCGCGAAGACGACCGGCCACGAGATCCTCTGGAAGGACTTCCCGCCCTCCCCGGCGCTGACCCTGGTGGGGTCCGGCACGGAGGAGAGGCGCCCCTTCCGCTGACGGCGCCCGCGACGGGGTGTCTCGTCTCAGAACGGGGCTCCGTGGACCGGGATGATCGCGCCCTTCACGAACCGCGCGTCCTCCGTGCACAGCCACGCCACGAGCTCCGCGACGTCCTGCGGCGTGCCGTGCCCGCGGCCGGTCCAGGTCTTCCCGTGGCGGAGGGCGTCCATCGCCCCCGAGAACGTGAACGGCGGGATGTACCCGGGCGCGACGGCGTTGATCGTGACGCCGCGGGGCATCTCGACCTCGGACAGGATGCGCGTGAGCCCGTGCCGCGCGATCTTGCCGACCGTGTAGTCGTACGGCGGCTCTATGAACTCCTCGGAGCGCTCCATGCCCAGGTTCACGATGCGCCCCCACCGCCGGCGGCGCATGTCCGGCAGCGCGGCCCGGATCGTGCAGAACATCCCGTCGATCTCCGCGCGCAGCACGTCCCGCCAGAACGCGTCGTCGACCTTCGTGAGGTCCCGCTCGGGGTCCCAGCGACCGCCCGCGTTGTTGACCAGGATGTCCACGGGACCGAGCTCCTCCCGCGCCCGTTCGAACATCCGCTCGACCTCGCGGCGGTCGTAGGTCCGGGCCCGGACGAGGATCGCCTGCGCCCCGAGCGATCGGAGCGCGTCCAGGAGCCGCCGGTCCGACGCGGCCGGCGTCCGCCGGTTCGTCCCCGTGTTCAGGACGACGTCCGCGCCGTCGCGGGCGAGGGTGAGCGCGATGCTGCGGCCCATGCCCTGTCCCGTGCTCCCGGTGACGAGCGCGACGCGGCCCTCCAGAGGCTTCTCCATGGTCCGGGGAATCGTCTCCTCGCGGAAAACGTTTCCCGCGCCGCGTCATCCCGGGGAGGGACGGACGCGAGCGCGAGAACGGCGGACCGCCTGCCACGGCGGCGGAAGAGGGGAGGGGTTCGGCCGGGGCCCGGTCTTTCCGTCCGCGCGGGCTTCCTTCAGGATCAGGAAGACCCGCACGGTCTCGGGGTGGAGGGGGAGGAGTTCCGAGGCCCCGGTTTCCGTCACCGTGACGAACTGCAACTTCACGGTCCGCCTCGCCCTTCCCCTGGGGCCTGGCCCTATTAAGCGGTTCTTGCACGTCCGTCGAACGCGGCTTGAAGCTGATGCCTTCTCCTGCGGCGCCGGGGAATCCTTATTCCGCTCCCGCGATACCCGGGCGATGGGTCGTTTCGAGGGTCGGGTCGTCCTCGTCACCGGCGGCTCCTCGGGCATCGGCTACGCGACCGCGAACGCGTTCCTCGAGGAGGGCGCGAAGGTCTGCATCACGGGGCGGGACGCGGTCCGGCTCCGGAGGGCGGAGGCCGAGCTCGCGGGCCGCGGGACCGTGCTCGCCGTCCGCGGAGACGTCTCGAGGGCCGCGGACGCGCGGCGCATGGTCTCCGAGACGGCGCGGCGCCTCGGCCCGATCGACGTCCTCGTGAACAACGCGGGCATCTACATCAACAAGCCCGTGGAGGCGTTCTCCGAGCGCGAGTACGACGCGATCATGGACGTCAACATGAAGGGCGCGTTCCTCTGCACGAAGTACGCGATCGCCGGGATGATCAAGCGGAAGCGCGGCACGATCGTGAACGTCTCCTCGGACAGCGGCCTGGTGGGGACCGCCGGTTCCTCCATCTACTGCGCCTCGAAGGGGGCCATGGTCCTCTTCACGAAGGCCGTGGCCCTGGACCATGCGAGGGATGGGATCCGCGTGAACGCGGTCTGCCCGGGCGAGGTGAAGACGCCCATGCTGGAGAAGGACGCCGCGGAGTCGGGCCGCGGCTTCGAGGAGTACTACCAGCGGCTCGTGGCCCCGATCCCGATGAAGCGCGCCGCGACCGCGGACGAGATCGCGCACGCCATCCTCTTCCTCGCCGGGGACGACTCGTCCTTCATGACCGGCGCGGCGCTCTCGGTGGACGGCGGATCGACCGCGATGTGAGCCCGCGCTCCGGCGCTCACCGCGCCCCGCCCGCCTGCACGTTGTCCAGTCGCCAGAGCCCCGCGAGCAGGAGCAGCGCCCCGACGACCGCGAAGGGGATGCCCAGGTAGGCCAGGTTCGGGAAGTCGTAGGCGAGGAAGATCGTCGAGAAACCTGCGAGGAAGATGCCGATGTGGATGAGGCGGTCCCGCGTGCCCACGCGGATCACGTCGCTCTCGACCTCCTTCCAGTACCGCACGAGCAGGCTCACGAGGACGACGAAGCAGATCGCCGCGATGAAGAAGTCGTACGTCAGCGGCGAGAAGTAGTTCCCGAAGGTCAGGAGGAGCCCGACCTCGTCCCCGATGAACCCCAGGCCGAGCCCGAACAGGACGGCGTAGGTCCGGTTCCGCTTCTCGCTGTTGTAGGCGATGCCCAGCCACCCGGAAAGGGTGATGAGCGCCAGCCCGTACCAGAAGTGATGGACATGGATCGGCCCGATGAAGACCATGGTGTCCGGGAACACGAGGTGGAAGATGCGGGCGCCGAAGAACCCCGCGGTGAAGGCCAGAGCCGCGAGGAAGGACAGGCTGTGCTTGTGCGAGGTCCGCGTCGCGGTGGCGGCCACGTTCGTCCGCATGCGAGGGACACGGATAAGGGTGGCGCGGGGCGGAACGTCCGCGCGCCACGTCCCGGACGACGAGGGTTCGGCCATTCGAGCCTTTCTCCGGAAAACCCCGGCGGGGTCACAGGATGGTCGCGAGCCAGGCCAGGAGGCCCGCGGCAAGGACCAGGAGCCCGTCGACCCCGAAGCCGAGGAGGTACACGAGGACCCCCGTCCCGCTGGTCACGAGCCCGGACATCGTGAGGCGGGACCGGGGGAACAGGAGGGCCTTTCCGCTGTTGTAGATCCACCATGCGCCGAACAGGGCGACGAGCCCCAGGATGATGGGCAGGATGGACGCCACGATCCCGTGGCCCACGGAGGCGAGGAGGACGAGCACGCCGCCGAAGAACGAGAGGAGGGCCGCGACCCCGCTGATCACGCGTCGGACTAGCCTCTGGGCGAAGAAGCCGCCTGCGACCATGTGGGCAATCGATGCGGGGCGGTTTATCCCCTTTGCCCGTTTTCGACGCTCATCTCGGTACACCCATGACGACGTCGTGCGGTTCCGTGCCCAATCGAGCGGGTCCCGCAGTCCCGATCATCGCCTGCGCTTCACGGCCGCCTTGCGCCCGCCCCGCCGCTCCGGGCGGCGCTCGGGCATCCCCGGGGGCCGCGGCAGGTAGCGCTTCGGGATCACCATCTTGCAC
>JAJYKG010000120.1 GCA_021788795.1 Thermoplasmata archaeon
CGGTGCGACGCCCGACGTCGCGAGGTCGGAGGCGAGGATGTGGAAGGCGAACCAGGCGGCCCGCTCCCATCCGTACTGGGGGACGATGTAGATCGGGTCCGTCGTCGAGATCATCGCGCGGCCGCCGGGAAGGCGCACGACTCCCACGTCGACGCCATTCGCGGGTCCGATCGCGATGTCCTTGCGCTTCGCCCCGAGGTGGCGCGCAATCACGTTCTCGAAGAACGCTCGGCTGATTTTGCCCATGGGATACTTGGGCTTCTTGTCTGCTGAGATATCTGTCATGGATGGACCTCCATGGACTCGGAGGACGCGCCGTGGCTCTGCGCAGCGCGCGCACCCTGGGTCTCTCGCGACGCGAGGGCATAGAACACGAGCGCAGCGACGACGAACGAGACGAGGTCGCTCAAGTCGAGCCCGCCCATCGCCCCGGAGGCCGGTCCCAGGAACGCCGGCTGGTCCATGAAGGGAACGGCGGCCAAGACCGCAGCCGCGTACGCGGCGAGGGCTGAGGAGCGCCAGGGCCTCGCACGGTCCGGGGGCGACTCCGTCCCGCGCGGCGCGAACACGAGGAAGGACACGAGGACGATGGCCGCCCAAGGCGCGATCCAGTACTCGACGAAGTAGAGCCAGGTCTCATAGAACCCCGGACCGGCCGCACCCCCGACGACGGCCAGGGCCGTCGCGATTGCCCCGCCGACGAGGACGGAGGACCACCGCTTCACGGGCACGTCCAGCGCGAGCAGCGAGAGCCCGCTCGAGTACAGGTTCGGTGCATTCGCGGCCAGGAGGTTGACCACGAGCAGCAGGAGCAGCGGCCCCACCGCCGCGGCGCCGAAGGCGTGGGCGAAGACCGCGACCGGGTCCGCCAGGGACCCGAGGGACGTGGAGAGGAGGAGGCCAATCGCCTCGACCCAGATGCATGCCGCGGCCATGCCGAGGAAGGACGGGAGGACGATGCTCTTCCGCGGCGTGTCATCGGGCAGGTAGCGGGAGAAGTCGGCGGCGTAGGGCGCCCAGCTCAGCGGGATGGAGGCCGCCAGGATGACCATGAACGCGAGTCCGACGAGGCCGCCGCCCGTCGGCGTGTACGTCGAGGCGGTGGCCTCCTGCAACGCCACCGCACTCATCGCCGCGAACACGACGACGAGGATCAGGGCCATGACCTGCTCGAATCGATGGAGGAGGTTGTGGCCGTACAGGGCCACGACGATCTGGACGGCCGCGAAAAGCGCGACGCCCAGGACGAACGGGATCGCGGGCAGGAACTCGCTGAGCGCGAGGCCGCCCAGGATGAACGTGACCGCGCTCCAGCCGGTCGTGGAGAACCAGTTCAGCGCCGCGGGGACGTAGGCGCCGCGCCGCCCGAAGACGCTCCGCGAGTGCGCGATCTGGGGGTATCCCGTCGCCGGTCCGATGACACTCAGCAGGGCGAACGGCGCCGTCCCCAGGACGGTCCCCAAGACGATCCCCGTCAATGCCAGCGGCACCGGCAGGGCGAAGAGCGTGATCCCCAGGTAGCCCACGAGGAAGCTGTACAGGGTCACGTTGGCCCCGAACCAGAACGGGAAGAGCTTCCACGGTCGCCCGTGGCGCTCCCTCTCCGAAATCCGCTCGATCCCGAACGGCTCGACCTTGAGCACCTTGCCGCCATACGCAGCGGTCGTGCCCTGTGCCCGTGACGTGTCCTGCATGGGTCCGGGAGACTCCTCAGGGTTCCCGGGCTGAACAACGCCTCGTCGTCCCTACGCCCGCATTACCGGGATCAGGTTCCAAGGGTCTCTCCCTCACTTGGGAGACTCTCAGCCCTTCTGGGCTCCCCGACGAGGCCATCCGCGCCGGCTAGATGAAGGTTTGTCCCTCGCGTCAGGTCTGCCCGAGGAGCTTCGCGATGTCCACCGGATACTCCGCCACGGGCACGCCCGCGTCGTTGAAGGCTTTGACCTTGGATTCCGCCGTCCCCATGTTCCCCTGGATGATCGCGCCCGCGTGGCCCATCCGCTTCCCCGGCGGCGCCGTGCGCCCGGCGACATAGGCCACCACGGGCTTCGTGACGTTCTTATGGATGTACGCCGCCGCCTCCTCCTCCGCGGTCCCGCCGATCTCGCCCACGACGACGATGCGCTTCGTCTTGCGGTCCGCTTGGAAGAGCTCGAGCGCCTCGAGGGTGTTCGTGCCGATGATGGGGTCGCCGCCGATGCCGACGCACGTGGACTGTCCGAATCCCCCCTGCGTCATCGCGTTGACGATCTCGTAGGTCAGCGTGCCGCTGCGGCTGATCACGCCGCAGTCCCCGGGTTTGAAGATGTGGCTGGGCATGATGCCCATCTTCGCCTCGGCCGGCGTGATGATTCCCGGGCAGTTCGGCCCGATGACCACCGCACCCTTCGTGCGCGCGTAGGGGATGAACTCCAGCGTGTCGTGGAAGGGGATGCGCTCCGTGATGATGACGACGAGCTTCAGCCCCGCCTCCATGGCCTCGATGGCTGCGTCCTTGGTGTACGGCGCGGGGACGAAGATGATCGACGCGTTCGCGCGCTTCTTGTCCACCGCCTGCTGGACGCTGTCGAACACCGGGACGCCTTCGACCTTACTCCCACCCTTGCCCGGCGAGGAGCCCGCGACGACCTTCGTGCCGAAGTCGAGCATCGCGCGGGTGTGGAACTGGCCCTGGTGGCCCGTGATCCCCTGGACCACGACGCGGCTGTGTTTCGTGAGGAGGACGGCCATCTCAAACGCCCCCCCTCTTGACCTGGACCGCCAGCTCCGCGGCCTCCTCCATGGTCTCCGCGGGATGCATGCCGATGTCCCGGAGGATCTGCTTCGCGGCGTCCTCGTTCACGCCCTTGATGCGCGCGACCACGGGCACGTCGGCGTGCATGACCTCGAGCGCCTTCTTGACGCCCAGCGCGACCGTGTCCGCCTTCGTGATCCCGCCGAAGATGTTGAGCAGGATGACGGACGGCTTCGCCTTGATGAGGAGCTCGAAAGCCTGGGCGACCTTGTCCGGGTCGTCCGTGCCGCCGAGGTCGAGGAAGGTGCCGCCCTTGCCGCCCTTCAGGTTGAGGACGTCCAGCGTCGCCATCGTCAGGCCGGCGCCGTTCGCGATGACGCCGATGTCCCCGTCGAGCTGGATGAACGTGATCCCCTTCTCGTGAGCCTCCTCCTCGAGGGCCGTGCGATCCTGGTCCAGCTTCGCGTACTCCAGGTGGCGGTACTCCGCGTTGTCGTCCACCACGAGCTTCGCGTCCCCCGCGATGACCTTCCCGCCCTTCGTGACGACGAGCGGGTTGATCTCCACGAGCTCCGCGTCTTCCTTGCGGAACAGCGCGTACGCCTTGCGCGCGATGTCCTCGACCTGCTCGCCGAGGTGGTCCGCGAGCCCGAGGCGTTTCGTCATGGACCGCAGGACATAGGGCTGGATGCCGATGAGCGTCGGGATGTGCTGCATGAAGAGCTGGTCGTGGGGCACGGTCTCGATCTCCATGCCGCCCATGGCGCTCGCGATGAGCAGCGGCTCGCGCGCGGACCGGTCGATCGTGAAGCTCAGGTAGAGCTCCTTCTCGATGTCGAGCCGCTGCTCCAGGTAGACCGTCTTCACCTTGTAGCCCTTGATGTCCATGCCGAGGATTTGTGAGGCGATCGCGTGGGCCTCCTCGATCGTCGCCGCGGGCTTGATGCCGCCGGCCTTGCCGCGCCCGCCGACGAGGACCTGCGCCTTGACCATGCACGGGAGGGGCGGGTCGTGGATTTCCTCCGGCCGGGCCGCGACGACGCCTCGCGGGACCGGGATGCCGTACTTCGCGAAGATGGCCTTCGCCTTGTACTCCAGGAACTTCATAGTCGGTCGGGCCCGCCCATGGCCGCGCCGTGATTAAGCTTTGGCCTGCCCCGGGTCGTACGTATGGATACGAGCCAATGCTTTTTGAGACCCGTCCCGGGTGCGGTCCGCATGACGTTCCGGAAAGTGTCGATCTCCACGCGGGTCTTCTCCCGCCGCAGCTCGATCCTGACATGGGTGAACCGCCGCCCGGTCCTGGTGGCCAAGGTCGGGGACTCGCTCTACGCGATGGACGCGGTCTGCGCCCACCTCGGGTGCGCCGTCCTCGCGGAGGCGAACGGCACGCAGGTCACGTGCCCCGCCCACGAGGCGGTCTGGGACATCCGGACGGGCGCCCTGGTCGCGGAGCCCAAGGTCCACCCCGAGATGCCGTGCGAGGAGGAGGGCCTGCGGGCCCCCCTGCGGACCTATCCGGCCCGCGAGCGCGACGGCTTCATCGAAGTCGACCTCTGACTGCCCCGCAGGAACGGGAAGAGGCGGCCCGCTCAGATGGGCGTGCCCGTGCTGTTGACGAGGTCGCGGTACGCCTTCGTCAGGGCGCGCGTCTGCGGCCCGGGCTTGCCCTCGCCGATCTGGCGCCCGTCCACTTCGACCACCGGCCCGATCTCCGCCGCGGTGCCCGTGATGAACGCCTCGTCCGCTGCCCAGACGTCGTACAGGGTGAATAGCCGCTCCTCCGGGTGCAACCCGAGGCTCGGGGCGAGCTCGAGGATCGTCTCCCGCGTGACGCCGGGCAGGTTCGTGGACGACCACGGCGTCGTCACGCTGTGGTTGCGCACGATGAAGAAGTTGTCCGCCGTGGCCTCGGACACGTAGCCGTGGATGTCGAGCATGAGAGCCTCGTCGGCGCCGTACTGGTTCGCCTCGACGCGGGCCATGATGTTGTTCAGGTAGTTCAGGGACTTGATGGAAGGGCTCAGGCTCTGCGGCGGCACGCGGCGGTAGGATGACGTCACGACCTTGAACCCGCGCTCGTACGCCTTCCCGTAGAGGTTGATCTGGGGCTGCGCGATGATCACGACGCTCGGGCCGCGCTTGCACTTCCGCGGGTCCAGGCCGAGGTCGCCGGGGCCGCGGGTCACGACCGGCCGGATGTAGCCGTCGTGGATCTGGTTCTTGCGGCAGGCCTCGACGATGAGGTTCGCCATCTCCTCCTTCGTATGCGGAATCTTCAGGTCGATGGCCTTCGCGCTGTTGAAGAACCGGTCCATGTGGCGCTCGAGCTTGAAGATCCGGCCGTTGTAGGCGCGGATGCCCTCGAAGACGCCGTCCCCATAGAGGAGACCGTGGTCGAAGACGCTGATCTTCGCCTCCGATTGAGGGTAGAACTTGCCGTCGACGTAGACCAACTGTTCCATGTCGGAGACCCCAACGCCGTACGCATAGACGCGGCCGCTAAAAGCGTTTGCCCGTTCGCGTCCGGCTCAGCGGAACGTCTCGCCCGTCAGGCGCTCGAACAGGCCGACGTAGAGGTCGGAGACCTGCTTCACCACGTCGACCGGGAGGGCGGGGATGTCCGGCTCCGGTTTGTTTGCCGCGCGGGCGTCCATGAGGGCCTTGTGGTATCCCGTGCCGCGGTAGTACTGCCGGACGAACTCCTTGCTCAGCTCGACGTGCTCGCCTTTCTCGTAGGCGGCCGCGTCCCACCACCGGTCCTCGTCCGCGGTGCCGAAGGTGTCCACGAGCATGAGCTTCCGGTCCTTGTCCATCGCGAACTCCTTCTTCCCGTCCACGTGGATGAGGCCGCGGCGCTTCACGTCCGCGTTGATCTTCGCGTCGATCTTGAGGACCGCGGACACGAGGTCGTCGTACTCCCTCTCGGAGAGCTTGGAGATCTCGAGCGCCTCCTTCCGCGTGAGCTCCCGGTCCACCTTCTCGAGCTTCGTCGTCACTTCGACGAAGGGCTCGGGGAACGGCTCGCCGTAGGCGGGGACGTGCCCCTTCGGGAAGCCGACGTCCTCGGGCCGCACCTTGCCCGACTTGAGGCGGTCGTGCATCGACCCCGCCACGTAGTAGCGGGCGATGACCTCGAGCGGGATGAGGAAGTTCTTCGTCGTGGGCGTGATCCTGCCGTAGTCCGGGATCACCTGGACGCGCTTCACGCGCATCTTGTTCGGGGCGTTCACCTGGAGGAAGTGCGTGCGGATGCCGAGGTCCTTGACGAGCGCGAACCAGTGCGCCGACGTGCGGTTGAGGGTCTCGCCCTTGTTCGGGATGAGGCTCGGGATGATCTTGTCGAAGACGCTGATCTGGTCCGTGAACACGAACTCGAGCTCGTCCGCGGAAACCTCGTAGACTTCCTTGACCTTGCCCTTCCGAAGGAACTTCATCGGCGCCTCCCCGCCGCGGCAGATGGAGGCGCCGTTCTTAGGGCTTTCGGTTTTCCGAGTACTCGATGCGGGCCGCGACCTCCTCGGCGAGCTGTCCGTCGAAGTACTTCTTCAGGAGGTGCAGGCCGAGGTCGATGGACGCCGTCACGCCGCCCGAGGTGGTCACCAGGTCGTCCTCCACCACGCGGTCCTCGACGACCGTGGCCACGTCCCGCAGCTCGTCGCGGGCGTTGGCGTGGGTCGTGACCCGCCGCCCCGCGAGCAGCCCCGCCTCCTTGAGGATCACGGCCCCCGTGCAGACGCTCGCGATGGGCTTCTCCGTGCCGAAGGCGAGGAGCTCGTCCAGGACGCCCGGGTCCTTCACGACCTCCTTCCGCCCAGGGCCGCCGGGCACGACGAGCAGGTCCAGATCCCCGAAGTCCGCGCGGACGTCGTGGGCGAGCATCTTCATCCCCAGGGCCGCGGTGATCGTCTCCTTGCGGGCCCGCGTCCGC
>JAJYKG010000121.1 GCA_021788795.1 Thermoplasmata archaeon
GGGGGGAGGGTGAAACGGCATGACGGCGCAGCTTCGAATGTACCAGATCAAGGAGGGCGAGCTCGACACCTTCATCGAGGAGTGGCGGAGGACGATCGTCCCCGTGCGGACGTCGTTCGGCTTCAAGGTCGAGGGCGCCTGGTGCAACCGGCAGACGAACGAGTTCTTCTGGATCATCTCCTACGACGGGCCGGAGGGGTTCGAGGCGCGGGAGGCCGCGTACCTCGACTCGCCTGAGCGGAAGGCGGTGTCTCCGAACCCGGCGCGGCACCACACGCATGCGGACACGCGCCTCATGACGACCGTCCCGTTGTGACGGCGGCGAACCCCAGGACTCCGGGCGATGTTTAAATAGGCCGGGCCGCCTCTTGAGAGGCTGCGGGAGGCGCCGCGCCGTCTCCCGGAGGGGAGCTGGATGGGAAAGGAAGACCGCGACCAGTGGATCGTGAAGTGCCCCAAGTGCGGCCGCGTCGAGGACTCCTGCCGCCACGTATCGCGGGACGACGTCCGCCGGATTCTGCGTCTCCTCAAGGCGGGCGTGGAGGTCTTCCCCGCGGACGAGGAGGAGCCGGAGACCCCGGAGCCGCACTTCCACGAACCCGTGCACCTCGCCCACGTGGTGGCGCCCCGCTACACCTGGTCCGACCTCGTCCTCGCCCCGGCGACGCGCGAGGGCCTCGACGATGCGCTCACGGAGCTACGCCACAAGACCCTCATGTACAAGGGCTGGGGCCTCCGCAAGGTCGTGAAGAAGACGAAGGGGATCTCCCTCCTGTTCGCGGGCCCGCCGGGCACGGGGAAGACGATGGCCGCGGAGGCGATCGCCCACGAGCTCGGCAAGGCGCTCCACGTGGTCAACTACGCACAGATGGAGAACATGTGGGTCGGGGAGACGGAGAAGAACATCGAGCGCACGTTCGCCAAGGCGGTCGAGGACGAAGCCGTGCTCTTCTTCGACGAGGCGGACGCCGTGTTCTTCCGCCGCGGTTTCATGACCACCCCGTGGATGAACCGCGACGTGAACGTCCTCCTGAGCCACATCGAGGCGTTCCCCGGCGTGGTCATCCTGGCGACGAACCTGGCGCGGGCCCTCGACAAGGCCCTCGACCGGAGGATCGACATCGCGGTGGAGTTCCCGCTCCCGGACGCCGCCCTGCGCCGCGAGCTCTACCGCCGCTGCGTGCCGAAGCAGGCGCCCCTCTCGAAGGACGTGGACTTCGACGCGCTCGCCCGCAAGTACGTCCTCAGCGGAGGATCCATCCTGAACGTCGTGCGGCAGGCGATGCGCAGCGCGCTCAAGCGCGGGAAGCGCCACCGGATCACCCAGGACGACTTCCTCCGAGCCGCGGAGCGCGAGACGCGCAAGGCCACGCTCCTGGCCCAGGACCATCTGGCGCCCTCCCTGCGGCAGGAGCGGATCCGCGGCTACGCGTGACGGACCGGCTCAGCGGCGCCGCGAGCCGCGGGCCTTCGACGCAGGTGCTCCGGCGGCCTCGCCCTCGATGCGGATCGTGTAGTCGTGGACGACCGGGTTCGCGAGGAGGCGGCGGCACATCTCTTCCGCGTCCGCCTTCGCGTGCGCGCCGTCGTCCGCGTCCATGTCGACCAGGAAGAGCTTGGCGCTGTGGACGCCGCGGATCCCCTTGAACCCGAGCAGGTTGAGGGCCTTCCGGACGTTGTCGCCCTCCGGGTCCGTCACGCCCTTCTTGAGATGCACCTCGATGCGCACGCGGGTCATCCGTCGCCTCGGTGCGGGGATGTCCCCCACCCTCTTAGGCCTTTCCGGCGCCCCCGCGACGAGGCGGGTGAATACGGAGGCAAAGAATGGCGGCGAAAGCATTTTATCGCCGCAGGGGCGCATCGCCGGACGAGGACCTCCTCATGATCCCCGCCACGCAGACCACCGAGCATCGCGGAGAGCAGACGCTCCTGACGACCCGGCCCACCCGCTACATCTCCTTCCACTGGTACGTGCTGGCCGTCCTGTTCTTGCTCGTCGCGGCCCTGTTGTACCTCCACCCCTTCGCGTTCCTCCGGATTCAATGGCCCGGGGTCGCGTCGATCAGCTCCGAATGGATCGTCCTCGGTCTTCTCCTGCTCCTCGCCCTCTACTCGCTCGTCCGCGCGGAGCTGAAGCGGGCCACGACCCTGTACGTGATCACGGACAACAAGATCATCCGCCGCGACGGGATCCTCAGCAAGAACACGCAGATGATCCCGTACACGCAGCTCGAGCGCGTGGACCTGAACCAGAGCCTCGGGCAGCGCCTCCTTCACATCGGCAGCGTGGTCGTGGACACGGGCGACGACACGCTCAAGATCGACCACATCCCCCACCCGGAGAAGGTCCAGCAGCTCCTGAGCCAGCGTATCGGCCGCCGGGCGTACGTGATGCAGCGCTGAGCCGCGGCAATGCGACCCGCGGCCGGCGGAGGGTCTCAGAAAGGGAAAAATAAGGACCCGGGGATACGCCGCCCCGGAGAGGCGCGCATGAAGCTGTTCGCCACGGAGCTGCGGGGCAAGACGGTCATGACGGAGGACGGGCAGATCCTGGGGGTCCTCTCGGACTTCATCATGGACACCAAGTCGGGGAAGATCGCCTCGATCCTCGTGAGCCCCTCGGAGAACGTGGAGTCGCGGCTCTTCAAGACGGACGCGGAAGGGCGGCTCATCCTCTCGTTCAAGACGATGAAGGCCGTGAAGGACGTCATCGTGACGCAGCTCGCGGAGTGAGCCGCGCCTCGGGACGGCGCGGGCCCGGCTACTTCAGGATCGGGAACGCGGTCGTGATCCCGGTGAATACGAACTGCACGGCGACCGCCGCAATCAGGATTCCCATGATCCGGGAGAAGGCATAGACGCCCATCCGTCCCATGCGCTGGAAGATCCGGTCGGCGTTCGAGAGGAGCACCCAGCCGATCGCCATCGTCACGATGATAGCGGACACCACGACCGCAATCTGGACGAGGTCAAGCGGACTGTAGGCGCCGGTCATGAGCACGATGACGGTGGTGATCGCTCCCGGCCCCGCGAACATCGGGATGCCGAGCGGCACGACCCCGACCATCTCCTTCTGCAGGGCTTCTTCGCGGTCCTGCTGCGTGAGCTGCGTCCGCGGGCGCTCGCCCTGCATCATCGAGAGCCCGATGCGGAAGAGGAGGATGCCGCCGGCGACCTCGAAGGCCGGCAGCGTGGTCCCGAAGAAGGTGAAGATGCCCGTCCCGACGAGCGCGAAGACGACAAGCGTGCCCGTGGCCGCGGGGATGGCCTTCCCGATCACCCGCTTCTTGAGCTCGGGCGGATAGTCCTGGGTCAGGACCACGAAGAAGGAGGTCGCGCCCACGGGGTTGACGATGGCGAAGACCGCCGCGAAGCTGCTGGCGGCGAACGCGAGGTCGACGGCCATGCGGTCGCGCCCCCACCACGCCATCCGATATTAGAACGTGTCGAGGACCTTTCGCGCGAAGGTCAGGTATCCCGTGTGCCCCAGGGCGGCGAAGGAAGGCCGCACGCCGACGTCCCGCACCTCCATCTCGCGCTCGATGAGTTCGACCGTGCGCAGGTCCACAAAGGGCCGTCCACGGATCGCGCCGACGGTTTCCTTGACCTGCTCCATGTTCGGCGAGAAGGTCGCGAGCGCGCCGCAAGCGCGGAGGGCGTCCCAAGCCGCCGGCACCGCGGCCCACGGGTCCGGGAGGTCCAGGAGCACGGCGTCCAAGTCCTTCTCCGGCACGCCCGCCCGGACGTCGCCCAGCCGGAGTTCGACGCGGTCCGCGAGGCCCAGCCGCTCCACGTTGCGGCGGGCGACCGCGAGGAAGTCCTCCCGGAGGTCGTAGGAGACGACGCGCCCGCCCGGACCGACGTGGCGGGCGAGGGCGACCGTGAGGGCGCCGGATCCCGCGCCCGCCTCGAGGACGCGCGCGCCCGGGACGACGTCCGATTCGAAGAGGAGGGAGGCCAGGTCCTTGGGCGCG
The DNA here is from genome assembly GCA_021788795.1 of Thermoplasmata archaeon. Classification (GTDB taxonomy): domain Archaea; phylum Thermoplasmatota; class Thermoplasmata; order RBG-16-68-12; family RBG-16-68-12; genus RBG-16-68-12. The sequence continues at coordinate 3,975 of JAJYKG010000121.1, forward strand.
AGGGTCTGCGCCTCCCGGTCCAGGGCGGCCCGGTAGTCCTGGGGGGTCGGCTCGAGCACGAGGAACGAGCGACCGCCCACGGAGAGCTTCCGGCCCACGCTGGCGCGGAGGCGGGCCACGTCGAACGTTCCGAGCCCAGGGACCTTCGCAGTCACGCCGTCGAGCGCGACCGCGTGGCGTCGGCCGTGCGGGTCGAGGAGGATGAGGAAGCCGGGCAACGCTTCGGGATACCCGCGGCTCGCTAAAGGCTTTCCAGGAGGGCAGCCTCGCGGGGAAGGCCTTATATCGACACGGCGTATCATGGCGGTGACGAGGCGCGCAGGCGGCTGCGCGTGCGAAGGGGCGGCGAGGGAGGACCAGGGAGGAGGGGCCCATCATGGCGGACATCCAGTTCCTGCTCATAGGGTTGGTGTACTCCGGCATCATCCTGCTGGGGGCCCTCGGGGTCTCCTTGATTTACGGCGTCAAGCGGTTCGCGAATTTCGCCCACGGGGACCTCATGACGCTCGGGGCGTACATGGCCCTCTTCGGGGTGGGGCTGTTCGGCGGCAACATGCTCGTGGGCGTCCTCTTCTCCTTCGTCGTGCTCGCGTTCGTGGGGATCGTGCTCGAGGTCCTCATCTTCGGGCGGCTGGAGAACCGCGGCCCCATCGCGCCCCTGATCGCATCCGTGGGTGTGTCCCTCGTGCTGCAGAACGTCGTGAACCTTGTCTTCTCGACCCAGATCAAGAACTACCCCGTGCCGCTCGTGGACAACTGGTACTTCGGTCCCTTCTTCCTGAACCCGATCCGCGGGCTAATCCCGCTGGTGGCCGGCTACGGCGCGGCGCTCGCCCTCCTGCTCCTCCTGCGCTTCACGAAACTCGGGAAGGCGATGCGCGCGGCCGCGGACAATCTCGACCTGGCTCGGACGAGCGGCGTGAACACCCGCGCGGTCTACTTCAGCACCTGGGCCCTGGCCTCGGTCCTCGCGGCCGCGGGAGGCGTCATGCTGGGCCTCAACACGGACCTCACCCCGACGATGGGGTTCACGGTGCTCCTCGTCCTCTTCGCGGCGGTCATCCTCGGCGGCATCGGGTCCGTGGCCGGGTCCGCCGTGGGCGCTCTCGTCATCGGCATCACGTATGCCCTCTTCTACCCGTTCGCGATCCAGTTCAACGTCAGCACCCAGTGGTTCCTCGCCGTCCCGTTCGGGCTGATGGTCTTGATGCTCATCTTCCGGCCGTGGGGCCTCCTGGGGAAGCCCGTGGGGCGCGAGACGCGCTCCGTGCTGACGGACCTGCGGGAGACCTTCCACATGGTGTTCGGGAGGCGGGACTAGGGCGTTCGACCCCGGCCTCTTCTCGGCCGACGTGGCGTTCTTCGTGTCCTTCTCCTGCATCTACGCCATCCTGGCGATCGGCCTGGACCTCCAGTGGGGCTACGGTGGCATGTTCAACGCGGGCGTCGCGGGGTTCTGGGCCATCGGCGCGTATACGGCGGCCATCCTCACGACGCCGCCGAGCCCGCCGAACGTCTTCGGGTATCCTGGCCACCTGGGAGGTTTCGGGCTTCTCTTCCCTCGGATCGGGGCGTTCCAGACCTCCGTCCTCGTCGGCATGGGCGGAGCCATGGTGCTGGCCGCGGTCTTCGGCTTCCTCATCGCCGTGCCCACGCTGCGGCTCCGGGAGGACTACCTGGCCATCGCGACGCTGGGACTCGCGGAGATCATCTCGATCACCCTCCAGAACTGGCAGCCCGTGACCGCAGGCATGTTCGACATCTTCTCGATCCCGCGTCCCTTCGACTTCCCGGGGCAGTTCGTGTTGACCGAGGTCACCTTCTCCGCCTTCGTCGTGGTGATCCTCGCGGTCGTCTACTTCCTGTTCGAGCGGATGTCCCGGTCCCCGTGGGGGCGCGTCCTGCGCGCTGTGCGGGAGGACGAGGACGCCGCCATGGTGCTCGGGAAGAACAGCTTCGCGCTCAAGATGCAGTCCTTCGTGATCGGCTGCGCCCTCATGGGGCTCGCGGGCGCGCTCTTCGCGTACTTCCAGAGGACGATCGACCCCCTCAGCGACTTCACCGCCCTGGACACGTTCTTCATCTGGACGGTCGTCTTCGTGGGCGGCAGCGGCAACCACAAGGGTGCCATCGCGGGCGCGTTCGTGTTCTACTTCCTGTTCTGGTTCGGGACGCACGCGAAGGACTGGCTCGGCGTGCCCGCGGCCTGGTCGACCGTCGCGATCTACGTCACGTACATCGGCATCGGGGTCGTCTTGATCCTCCTCGTCCTCTTCCGGCCGAGGGGACTCTTTCCGGAGCCACGGAAGGTCTCCCGGCGCCCCCGGATCGTCCTTGGGGGGCGGGGCGGCTCATGATCCTCGAGGTGGAGGGCGTCACGAAGGGCTTCGGGGGGATTCGCGCCGTGGACCGGTGCAGCCTCGGGGTCCAGGAGAAATCGATCACTGCGCTCATCGGACCCAACGGCGCGGGGAAGTCGACGCTGTTCAACCTCGTGGCGGGCGTCTACGCGCCCGACGAGGGCGCGATCCGGTTCCGGGGTGATCGCATCGACGGACTGCCCCCCTACGAGATGGCGGCGCGCGGCCTCGTGAAGACCTTCCAGATCCCCCGCGAGTTCGGCGCCCTCACCGTCCTTGAGAACGTCATGGTGGCCGCACCCGAGCAACCCGGGGAGCGCCCGTTC
>JAJYKG010000122.1 GCA_021788795.1 Thermoplasmata archaeon
GTCATCGCCGCCGCGGACGTCTCGATCGTCAACGAGGGCACGCTCGAGGATTTCTACGCGGCGGTGCGCAAGGCCCTGAGGGAGCTAGATGCCTAGTCTCCCCGTCCGCTGGGTGCACGCGAGGGCGCACTGCCAGGCCACCGAGGACGAGGCGAAGGTCGCCGCCGCTTTGGACGCCGCGGTCTCCGGAGGGACGCCGTCGCGGGAAGAGCTCGTGGGCCAGTTCGGCAACCCGGTCGTGGTCCTGTCTCGCCGCATCGAGGCGGCGCCGGATGTCCGCAGCACGTGGCGCCGGTGGGTGGACGCCGGGATTCCGCACTCCCTCGAAGCGGACCTCGACGCGCGCCTGGACGACGCCGGCGTGCTCCACTTCCGGCTCGACAAGCAGCAGGCCGCGCAGGGCAGGCTGGCCCCCCTCCGGGACGGTGACGCGATCGATGTCCAAGTGAAGTTGAAAGCCTATCCCGCCAGGCCGGAGGAGATCCGGAAGGTGGCCCGCGCGGTCCTCTCGGGGGCGGTCTGAATGCGCCTGACGCCTGCGCAGAAGCGGCTCCTGAAGGAGGGTACCGGTGCCCAGCGGAAATCCCTCCAGCTCCTCGTCGCGCTCGGCGAGATCGCGGGCGCGGAGCGGCTCGTTCGGGTCACTTCCGCCCACGTCTCCGGCGCCTCCTACAAGCTCATCGGCGACGCCGGCCTCGAGTTCCTCGAGGACTTCGCCCGCGACGCTCGCGTGGCCGTCCCGACCACCGTGAACCCCCTCGGCACGGACCTCCGGCAGTGGCGGGAATTGGGCGTCCCCGAGGACTTCGCCGCGAAGCAGGCCCGCATCGCCCGCGCGTACGAGACCATGGGCGCGCGTCCGACGTATTCGTGCACGCCCTACCTCCTCGGCGTGCGGCCGCGCCTGGGCGAGCACGTCGCGTGGTCCGAGTCCAACGCCGTGGCTTTCGCGAACTCCGTCCTCGGCGCGCGGACGAACCGGGAGGGCGGGCCGTCCGCCCTGGCCGCCGCGATCGTCGGGGCCACGCCCGACTTCGGGTTGCACCGCGACGAGGGCCGCCGGCCCACGGTGGTGTTCGACGTGCGGGCGAAGGTCGAGGGCATCGGCTTCTCCCTGCTCGGTCTGCTCGCGGGCAAGGAGACGGGGGACGGCGTCCCCTACTTCCGCGGCTTCGCGGCGACGGAGGAGGATCTCAAATGGCTCGGGGCCGCGGTGGCCTCCTCGGGCAGCGTCGGGATGTTCCATCTCGAGCGCGTGACGCCGGAGTGGCGGAGGGCCCGGACGAAGGGGCTTCGCGTCGTCCGCGTGACGCAGGCGGACCTCGAGGAGGTCCGGCATCACTACACGAACGGCACGGAGGCGGATCTCATCGGCCTCGGCTCGCCGCAGCTGTCGACGGAGGAGCTGAGGGAGATCGCGGCCCTCGTCGACCGCACGCCACCCCGCATCCCGGTCTGGGTCTTCGCGAGCCGCGCCGTGCGCGACGCGTGCCCCGACGCGGTCGCCCTCCTGGAGCGCCACGGCGGCCGCGTCCTCGCGGACACGTGCCTCGAGGTCACCCTCCTCGAGCACCGATTCACCACGGTCGCCACGCCCTCGGGGAAGGGGGCCTACTACCTCCCGAGCCTCTGCCGGCAGAAGGTCATCCTGGACGACATCGAGCGGCTCCTGGAGCGGTACGCATGAAGCTCCCCGCGCGCACGGTCTCCCCGGGGAGGGCGGAGGGAATCGCCCTCGTGAGCCCGTCGCCCTTCTCCTTCGTCGGCGGCGCGGATCCGGCATCGGGGACGGTCCTCGACGAGGCGACGGGGTTCCGCGGGGAGCGCCTTGCGGGCCGAATCCTCGCCTTCCCGCACGGCAAAGGGAGCACGGTCGGCTCCTACGTGCTCTACGGGCTCGCGAGGCGCGGCCTCGGCCCGGCGGCCCTCGTGAACGAGCGCGCGGAGGGCATCGTCGCCACGGGTGCGATCCTGGGCGGCGTCCCCATGGTGGACGGGGTCGACCTCGGCGGATTCTCCTCCGGCGACCGCGTGATCGTGGACGCCGACCGGAAGACCGTGGACCTCCCGGAGGTCGAGGCCAAACCCGTGGTGAGCGCGTTCCTCCGGAACCGCAGCCGCTTCCTCGTCGTCCGCCGGAGCGACCGCGTCGGGAGTTTCCAAGGACGCTGGTCGGCGATCTCCGGGTACGTGGAAGGGGACGAGGATCCGAGAGCGCGGGCCGCCCAGGAGATCCGCGAGGAGACCCGCATCCGTGGCGCGCGCTTCCGCGGGAGCGGAGAACCGCTCCTGACGCGGCACGGGAACATCGCGTTCGTGGTGCACCCCTTCCTCTTCGATGTCCCGACGCGCCGGGTGACCCTCGACTGGGAGAACGTCGAGTCCCGGTGGATCACGCCGGAAGAGCTGAACGGTCTCCCTACCGTCCCGCGCCTCGACGCTGTCATGCAGAGGATTTTACCGAGGCAGTGATTGCGCAAACGTTAAGGAGTCACCGACATGCATAACGGTTCCATGGCGAAGCGGGGACTCACGGGGAACGAGAAGCGGGTTCTCTATGGGCTCGTCCGGCATCCCGTGCTCAACGACCGGGAACTGTCCGAGCTCCTGAACGTGAAGGTCTCGACGGTCACCGCGATCCGTCGGCGCCTCCGGCGCGCGGACTACTTCGTCACCCGGCGGATCCCGATGATGAACCGGCTCGGGTGGGAGCTGCTGGTGGCGGGCCACGCCCGCCTCGACCTGACGCAAGGGCCGCAGATCGTGCCGCGGCTTCGGGAGGCGCTGAAGGACCGGCTGCCGGGCCTGTTCCACGTGGCCGCGTCCGCGGACCACCTGTCCTTCCTCGGCTTCGCGCGGGACTTCACCACTGCGCGCGCGGAAGTGGACGAGCTGCGCCAGACGCTCGACCACGGGCGGCTGCTCGCGGGCGGCGACGTGCACCTCAGCGCGTTCCCGATGGGGCTCTCGGCGGCGCCCATCTTCTTCGACTACAGCCATGCCCTCGCGCTCGCCTTCGACATCGAGGACCGCGTGTCCCCGCGGATGGAGCGCGCGAAGGTCGGGGACGTCGACCTGACGCGCAAGGAGACCGAGGTCCTCAAGGGGCTCGTGCGCTACCCGGAGCTCAGCGACAAGGCACTCGCCTCGCGCGTGAAGGTCTCCCGGCAGGCCGTCTCCAAGATGCGCCGCGAGTTCGAGGGGGAGGGCTTGCTGCGCACCGCCCGCGTGCCCAACCTCCGTCTCCTGGGGTTCGACCTCTACGTCACGGCGTTCGCGCGCTTCGCCCCCGCGTCCACCCTGAAGGCGCGCGCGGAGGCCTTCGAACGGCTGCTCCGCGCCTCGCCGACGTTCCTTCTCGTCTCCGACGAGTCCGAGGCCGTGGTCATCGGCGCGGCGCGGACGTACGAGCAGTTCATGACCCTCCGCTCCGCCCTCACGAAGCACTTCGAGGAGCGGGCGCATCTCCTCGGCGACCCGACCATCTATGTCGGCCTCACGAACACGACGGACATCCTCCGGAACTGCGAGTTCGCCCCCCTCGTGCAGGGCGTCATGCCGCCCGAGTTGAAGTCCCCCCGATGACCCGGTCGACCTCGCGCTCAAGGAGCGTGAGCTGGTGGCTCTCCAGGGACGCGGGGCCCATCGACAGGAGGAGGACCGCGCCATGGATCGCGACCTGGTCGCGGAGCGCCTGCACGAGGCGGAGCACGGTCAGGAAGTTGTTGTTCGTCACGAGGTATTCCAGCCCGTCCAGGAGGACGACCCCGTGCTCCCGCGCGACGAACTGCTCGACCGCCAGGGAGAGCTTCTCCAGGTCCTTCGGCCGGATCGAGTCCTCCTTGCCCACGTTGCTCAGCCAGAGCACGGAGACGTCGCCGGCCCCGAGGCGCTCCCGGAGCTTCTGCGGGTACGTCCGCGTGACGCAGAGGCCGCGGCCCCCGCGCGCCACCGCGTCGGCGAAGAGGCGGTAGGACTCCTCCGGCTGCCCCTCGAGGACGAGGTACGTCGACGAAGGCGGGAGCGGCTCCGCCGTCTCGGGGGCTCCCGCGGGAGCGCGCCCGTGGACCGCGGGTCCCCCACGCAGGCGCGCACCGCAGGACGGACACACTTCGGAACCCGCAGGGATCATCGCGTCGCATGCCGGGCACACGGTGCGGGCCGGGGACGGCGCGCCGGGAGCCTGAGCGCTGAGCGAGAAGCCGCACACCGGGCACGTCCCCTCTCCGGGGGGCACCGGCGCGTTGCATCGGGGGCACGGGGTCGGCTCCCCGCCAAGGGGCTCGCCGCACCGCGGGCACCGCCGCGCGGCGGCCGGGAGCGGGGCGCCGCAGACCGGGCAGGGAAACTCGGGGGCCGGGGGGCGGGCGAGGGCGTCCACGGTCCTCGCCGCGTCGCCGGGGTCCAGCCCCTCGACGGCGGCGAGCTCCTGCCGCGAGGCGGCCCGGAGGGAGGCGAGGCTCTTGTACCCGGCGTCGAAGAGGAGCATCGCCTTGGACGGGGAGAGGCCCGGGAGGCGGCTGAACTCCCGCAGGGCCTCGGACATGTGGAGCGGCGTCAGCCCCACCGTGACGCTCTGTCCGTCCACGTCGTTCCACTCGACGACGTACTCGGCCTCGACGTCGCGATTTGAGACGGAGAGGATCCGGGACCGCGTCTCGCGGGCCACCAGGTCGCGCTGGGCCTCGAGGGCCTCGGCCATCTCGCGGCCCGCCTTGATCGCCGTGACGATGTAGTCGTCCACCTCCAGGTCGATGTCCTTCCGCATCTGCTGGATGCGGCGGATGACCTCGCGAGCGTAGCCCTCGGCCCGGATCTCCGGCGTCACGCGCATGTCCACGTAGACCTCGCCGTGCGGCGTCTTGACGACCGCGACGTCGTCGGGCAGCTTCGGGTCGAACCGCACCATGTGCGGCTCGATCGTGACGGCCTGGCCCTCGACGCCCACCTGGTACGTACCCTTGTCCAGGGCCCGCTTGACCTCCTCGGGCGGCCGCGACTCCAGGATGGACGCGATCTTGGGCCAAAGCGCGCGATACGCCTTGCCGATGGAGGCGGGGTCCGGCTTGAGGACGTACGTCATCCCCGGGAACTCCTCCCCGGCGCGCAGGAGGGTGAGCTGCTTCGCGTTGCACTGCTCGAGGAAGATGGACTGCAGCGAGGCCAGCGCCTTCTCCGCCTCCGGCGGGAGCCCTTTCGCGGCGATGAGCCGCACGGGCCAGCGGAGCTTGCGTCCGCCTTTCTGCCGCTCCTTGGAGACGGTCTCCACCAGCTCCTGGACGAGGGCCATGGACGCCTCGAGGCCCGCGTCCCGGCGATCGGGATCCCGCCGGGGCCAGTCGAGCATGTGGACGCTCAGGAGTCGCCCGTCGAGGTGCTGGTACACGGCCTCCGCGAGGTGCGGGGTGAGGGGGGCGAGGAGCTTGGCCAGGGTGAGGAGGGTCTCGTGCAGGACCGCGTACGCCGCGGCCTTGCCCTGGTCGTCCGCGTCGATCCAGGTGCGCTCCCGCGCCAGCTTCACGTACCACCGCGAGAGGTCGCCGAGGATGAACGCGTCCACGGCCCGGTAGGCGCGGTGGAGCGCGTAGCTCTCCATCTGCGGGCGCGGGCCCCAGATCGGCGCAGCCCCCAGGCCGACCGTCAGGGCCCCCAACCCGAGGGTCAGCCCGTGGCCGGCGCCCATCAGCCGGGCCCGGAGCAGGATCGCCCCCACCAGGACCAGCATCAGCAGGTCGCCGTACACCAGGACGCCCAGGCGTCCAGAGGCCCCCGTGAGCACGGCGAACCAGACCTCGGTGAGCCACTCCTGCATCACCCAGTGGTGGGTGAGGACGGTGAAGGTGTAGGGGCTGGTGGGGATGAGCCGGCCCAGGGTGAGGAGCAGCTGCCCGTTGCGCAGGTGCCACCAGAAGTCGGGGTCGGTGATGGCCGGCTCGGCCAGCAGCAGCGCGCACCCGATCCCGCTGGCGGCGATGAACCGGGGCAGCGTCAGCCAGGGCGAGCCCGGGGGGCCAGCCCGCCGCCTCACCAGCGTTGTCACCGGGGCAGTGTAGGCAGCGCCTGGCCCGGCTCCGGCCCGGTCTCCGGGTCGGGACAGCTTCGATGGGGCCCGCTGCCACCGGCGAGCCCCTACCCTTCTTGGTCATGGCGGATGGGCAGCGGGCCGGGACCACCGGCCTGGCGGAGATCCACATCGTCCTCGTCGCCGAGGAGCGCCGGATGGAGCACGCCCTCCTCGACCTCGAGGAGGAGATGGCGGGGCTGCGGACGGCGGTCGACCGGCTCGACGACCGGCTGGAGGCGGCGGACATGGTCCGCCGGCACGTGCTGCGGGACCAGGGGCGGTTCGCCGCCCAGGAGGTCGAGGTGGCGATGGGGCGCGCTCAGGCCCTGCGGGCGGAGGCCGCCATGACACGGCTGCGCCTCCTGCAGTGCCAGGCGGCGGTGCGGGAGCTGCACGACTGGCACGGCCTGCTCCGTGCCCTGGGCCAGCAGGTGGACGACCACCGTCCCGGGGACGAGCAGCTCGCCGAGGGGCTGGCGCGGTACCGCAGCGCCTCCCGGCAGGTCTTCCAGACGATCGAGGAGGAGCGGATGCGGATCGCCCGCGACATGCACGACGGCCCGGCCCAGGCGCTGTCCAACCTCGTGCTCCAGGC
>JAJYKG010000123.1 GCA_021788795.1 Thermoplasmata archaeon
CCGATCTCAGTACGCGTTGTGCGGGTTCACCGGCTTCTCGCACACGGGGTCGACCGCCATGGGCCCTCGTTCCTCGTCCTGGCCGAAGACACGGCTCGATATGAAGCCTTCGCCCCCGGCGTCCGCCTCCGCGCGTTTATATCGTCCCCCTCGATACACGGCGGCGTGGCCACGCGGGTCGGCGTCATCGGCGTGGGCTCCATGGGCCAGAACCACGCCCGGGTGTATTCGGAGCTCGCGGACCTCGTGGGCATCGCCGACCCGGACGCGAAGCAGGGCGGGGCCGTCCTCAACCGCCTGCAGAGCAGCGGCCCGGCGATCCACTGGTTCCCCGACTACCACGCCCTCCTGAAGGAGGACCTGGACGCCGTGAGCGTGTGCGTCCCGACGTCCCTCCACGAGGACGTCGCGATGGACGTGATCCGCGCGGGGATCGACCTCCTCGTCGAGAAGCCGCTCGCCGCGACGGTCGGGCAGGCGAAGAAGGTCGCCGACGCCGCGGAGCGGGCGGGTGTCACCCTGGCGGTGGGCCACGTGGAGCGCCACAACCCAGCGGTCGCCCTCGTGAAGCGGCAACTGGAGGCGGGGGACTTCGGCGACCTGATCACGCTCTCCTCGCGGCGGGTGAGCTCCTTCCCCGTCCGGGTGCGGGACGTCGGCGTGATCCTCGACCTCGGGGTGCACGACGTCGACGTGATCCGCTACCTCGCCGGGTCCTACGTGGCCAGCGTCTACGCCCTCTCCGGCAAGGGCCGCGGCGAGGCCCACGAGAGCCACGCGAACATCCTCCTCCGCTTCGCCAACGGCGTCCACGGCTTCGTCGAGGTGAACTGGCTCACGCCCACGCGCGTGCGGCACCTGGCGCTGACGTGCCTCAAGAGCTTCGTGGAGGTCGACTTCGCGGAGCAGAGCATCTCCGTCAGCTCCGCAACCCTCGGGCGCATGGACCCGTTCAACCTCTACCAGGTCCCGCTGGAACACCACGTGCGCCGCGTGCAGGTGCGCAAGGAGGAGCCGCTCCGCCTCGAACTCGAGGACTTCCTCCACGCCGCGGAGACGGGCCGGGAGCCGCTCGTGACGGGCCGCGACGCGGTCGAGACGCTACGGGTCGTCGAGGCCGCGGTCGTCTCGCGGCAGTACGGCCACGTGATCAACCTGGAGCCGCCCCACGCCGGCCCGCGGAAGCGCCGGCGCTAGAACTCGCCCTTCCCGATGCCGCGGTACACGAAGCCCCTGCGGACGACCTCGGGCCCCTCGAAGACGTTCCGGCCGTCGACGAACGCGCGGTGCCGCATGAGCCGCCTCGCTTTCTTCAGGTCGAGCCTGCGGTAGGCGTCGTGGGCCGTGACGATCGCGAGGCCGTCCGCCCCGCGGAGGACCTCGTCCAGGTCGCGGGAGATCACGTACCCGCGCTCCGTGCGCGCGTACGGGTCGTGGATCGCCACGTCGGCGCCCCGCCTCCGCAGCTCCTGGATGAACGGCCGGGACGGCGTGTTCCGCGCATCCTCCGTGCCCTCCCGGAACGCGAACCCGAGGACCGCGACCTTCGCGCCCTTCATCTTCCGTCCCGCGGCGAGCAGGGCTTCCTCGACGAGCCGCGCCATGCGCTTGGGCATGTAGTCGTTGATGCCGCGGGCCAGGGGGATGAGCTCCGGCTTCGCCCCGGTCGCGGACGAGATGAGCAGCCACGGGTCCTTCGGGATGCAGTGGCCGCCCACGCCGGCGCCGGGCACGAGCATGGAGCGGTACGGGCAGGTGTTGACGAGCTCCCGCACGCGGTAGGCGTCCACGCCGAGCTCTTCGGAGATGAGCGCGACCTCGTTGGCGAAGGCGATCTGGACGTCCCAGTACGCGTTCTCGACCGTCTTCGCGACCTCCGCGGTCGTCCAGTCCGTGACGTGCAGGCCGCCCTTCACGAAGCGGCCGTAGAAGGCCTTCGCCTTCGCCGCGGAGCGGGCGTCCGGCGCGCCGAGGACACGGTCCAGGTTCGTGAGGTTGTAGAGGAGCTTCCCCGCGGTGATCCGCTCGGGGCAGTGGACGAGGGAGAAGTCCCGGCCCGCCCTCTTCTGGGAGGCGCGCTCGAGGGTGGGGCGCACGAGCTTCTCCATCGTGCCCGGGGCCAGGGTGGACTCGATGCTCACGAGGGCGCCGCGCTTCAGGTGCGGCCCCACGGACCCCAGGGCGGCCTTCAGCGCCCGGTACTGCGGGTCGTGGGTCGTCGAGTCGATCGGCGTCTCCACGCAGACGACGACCACGTCGGCGTCCCCGATCTCGGCGGGGTCCGTGGACGCCACGAGACGGCCCTTCGACACGCCCTCCTGGAGGAGCGGGTGGATGCCGGGTTCCTTCCCGCGGAGCGGGTTGCGGCCCGCGTTGACCGCGCGTACCCTCGCGGGGTCGATGTCGATGCCGACGACGTCCACGCCGGTCGCGGCGACGCTGGCGGCCACCGGCACGCCGACGTACCCGAGGCCGACGATCGCGACCTTCATAGCCGCGCGCATGCGGCGCTCGCGGATAAAACTTTCAACCCGAGCGGCCGGCGGCTCAGTCGAACGGCGATTCCGTGATCGTCAGCATGGGCTTGTCCGCGTCCACGGTGGCGCGCACGCCCACGGGCACGGGATGGTTCCACTTTCCGTGGCCGACGCACAGCCCGCTGAAGGACGGCGCGGACACGCGCTCGAGGTGGTCCGCAAGAACCTCCTCGAGGCTCGGCTGGGCCTCCTCGCGCTTCGAGAAGTGGGAGAACTGGCCCACGGCGATGCCCGCGGCGTCGCGGAGCTTCCCCGCGAGCTCGAACGCAGTCAGCTCGTACTCCACGTAGTACTCGGAGATGTGGACGTCCTCGAAGAACAGGATGCGATCCTTCGTGTCGACCTCGAACGGGGAACCGAGGGTGTGGGTCATCATGGAGAGGTTCCCGCCGATCGTGAGGCCGCTCGCCTTCCCCGGGTGCACGGTCCGGAGCAGCATGCCCTCGGGCGGGTTGCGGATCTCGCCCCACGGGTCCGGAGACGAGAGGAGCCGGAGCGCGCGGTCCAGCTTCGCCGGATCCGGCTTGCCCTTCTCCGGGTCCGGTTCGTCTGCCCCGACGGACTCGACGCCGGGGCCGTGGAACGTCACGAGGCCGGCCCTCTGGTGGAAGGTCACGTGCAGCGTGGTGATGTCCGAGTAGCCCATGAAGATCTTCGGGTGGTCCCGGACCACGTCGAAGTCGAGGAGGGGGAGGAGGCGCATCGTGCCGTAGCCGCCCCGGGAGCAGATGACCGCGTCCACTTTGTCGTCGCGGAACGCGTCCAGGAGCTCCTTCGCCCGCATCTCGTCCGGCGCGGAGACCATGCCCCGCCGCGTGAGCCGCCGGGTGCACTCGCCCAGCACGACCTTGTACCCTTTCTTCCGGAGGTGCTCGACGCCTTGGCCGAGGCCGAAGGGCTCCGCGAAGCTCGCCGGGCTGACGACCGCGATCGTGGCGCCGCGCTTGAGGCGGGCCGGCTTCTGTCGCTGCATCGCGCGCGGGAGCGCGGTCGGGGGCATAACGCCTCCGCCCTGCCCGTCCCGTCGGTTCCGGACGGCCCCGGACAATCCTGTCGCAACGTTCATAAGTGGCGTGCCCGGTGGACGCCGCGGTGAAGATCGCCAGCGTCGTCGGGGCCCGGCCCCAGTTCATCAAGGCGGCCCCGGTCAGCCGCGAGATCCGGGAGCACAACGAGGAGATCCTCGTCCACACGGGGCAGCACTACGACGAGAACATGAGCGAGGTGTTCTTCCAGGTCCTCGAGATCCCGACGCCCGACTACAATCTCGGCGTGGGCTCCGGGAGCCACGCGGTCCAGACCGCGGAGATGATGAAAGGCCTCGAGGAGGTCTTCGCGAAGGAGCGCCCCGACTTCGTCCTCGTGTACGGGGACACGAACTCCACGATCGCGGGCGCCCTGACCGCGGCGAAGTCCGGACTGCCCCTCGGCCACGTCGAGGCCGGGCTGCGCTCCTACAACCGCACGATGCCCGAGGAGATCAACCGCGTCGTGACGGACCACCTGTCCACGGTGGTCTTCGCGCCCACGGAGACCGCGGTGGAGAATCTCGCGCGCGAGGGCATCACCCGCGGCGTCCACATGGTCGGCGACGTCATGTACGACGTCGCGCTCCAGATGGCCCAGCCGGCGCGGGCCCGCGGCGTGCTCAAGCGGCACGGCCTCACCGCCGGGGACTACCTCCTCGCCACGGTCCACCGCCCGTCGAACGCGGACGACCGGGAGAACCTCGCGTCGATCGTCGAGGCCCTGACGGACTGCGGCCGCACGGTCGTCTTCCCCGTGCACCCGAGGACGCGGAAGAACCTCGAGGCGTTCGGCCTCTGGGACGCGCTGTCCGCGAAGGTGAAGGTCCTCCCGCCCGTGGACTACCTGGACTTCCTGGGCCTGCTCATGGACGCCGCCAAGGTGGTCACGGACAGCGGCGGCGTGCAGAAGGAGGCCTACTTCTTCGGCGTCCCCTGCGTCACCCTCCGGGACGAGACGGAGTGGATCGAGACCGTGGAGGACGGCTGGAACGCGCTCGTGGGCACGGACACGGAGGACATCCTCCACGCGATCGAGCACTTCAACCCGAGCGGGACGAAGTCGAAGTCCTTCGGCGACGGGCACGCCGCGGAGCGGATCGCGGCCGTCATCGACCAGCTCGGGTGAGTGGTCCCGCGGACCCGCTCGATGCGCCGCGGTAGTGAGAATGCGTACGGAACCGCTATAGTCGCGCAGGCGTGGGTTCCCTCCGGGGATGCCTGCGGACGACGTGCTCACGCTCCTGCTCCTCGCCGTCCTCTACCAGGTTCCGTTGATCTTGGCTGCGATGGCCTGCACCTGGGTCGTACACGAATGGTCGCTCCACGGCTGGACGCGCCTGGAGGGGCGCTCCCTCGCCTCCCGCGCGTTCTGGACGCGCACCGCGTGGGACCACCCCGGCCGCTTCTTTCCCTCGTACTTCCTCCTGTTCCTCGCGTTCCTGAACGTGTTCGAGCTGCCCTTCGTGTACCTGCCGAGCCTCCGCGGTCCGACCCTCGCCGCCACGCTCTTCGCGCTCGCCTGGTTCTTCGGATGGACCGGCGGCCTCTTTGGCCTCGGCGCCGCCGCGCTCGGGGTTCGCCTGCGGAGCGCCACGGCTTAATAGCGCGCCGCGGATGCGCCGCCCGTGGCCCTCCTAGGTTTCTTCGACCCCCTGTCCTGGGCAGCCATCGCGGTCATCGTCGGGGCCCTCGTGTACTCGTACTGGAAGAAGGCGCTCCTCACCTTCACCCTCGCCCTGGCCTGTTTCATCGTCTACGGCCTGGAGGTCGCCTCGAACGACGTGATCTGGATCGACCTCGGCCTGTACCACAACGTGGCGTACTTCCCGATCTACTCGGCCGGCGTCACCCTCGTCGCCCTGCCGTCCCTGTCGCCCGCCTGGACGTTCGTGACCTACCAGTTCCTCCACGCGAGCATCCCGCACCTGCTGTTCAACATGCTCGCCCTCATCCTCATCGCCCCCGTCTTCGAGGAGCGCATCGGCTCCCTCCGGTTCGGCGTCCTCTACTTCGTCGGCGGCATCGTCGGCGCCGCAGGCTTCCTCCTTTGGAACTACGGGAGCAGCGTGTTCCTGGTCGGTGCGTCCGCGAGCATCTCCGCCGTCATCGGGGGGTACGCGCGGCTGTACCCGCACGACCGCGTCACCCTCTTCCTTCCCATCCCCGGGGTCCCGTCAATCCCCATCATCGATCTGGCGCTCGGGTTCATCATCCTCGAGACCCTCCTGAGCTTCGTCCCGGGCTTCCTCCCGTTCCTCGGCTCCATCGCGTGGCTCGCGCACGTCTTCGCGATGATATTCGGCATCTTCGCGGCGCCGCTCGTGATGAAGCTCCCCGTCGGGCGGCAGCGCCCCCTGCGGAAGATGTCCTTCGACGCCTGGCGCGCCCTCGCGACGACGCCGGAGCTACGGTCCATCCTCGAGGAGGCGCAGCGGGCCGACCTGCCGGAGATCCGCGACGCGTGGCTCGAGAAGTTCGTCCGCGCGATGCGGTGCCCCGAGTGCGGCGGTCCCGTGAAGCAGAGCCTGGGCCGTCTCACGAGCCCGTGCGGCTGGCGGGGCCGCCTCCGCTGAAGCGCGAGCCCCCCACCCCAGGAGAGACTCGCGCGGAACGGTCGCGCGAAGCTTTTGAGGCGTCCCACGGATGCTCTCGCGGCGGCCCGCGGGCCGCGTGGAGGATTCATGACTGCCCCCGGCGTGGGCTCCGTCCCGGTGCTTAAGGACTAGACCGTGGTCGGTCCCGGCGCACCGTTTTCGTTCAACCGGAAGCGCATGGAATGGAACCTGTGGGGCCTCTCGTTCGTGGGGCTGGGGCTCGGGGTGGCGGTCGTGGGGCTCGTCCTCGGACGCTTCGTACCGTGGGCCACGCTTGGCAGCGTCGGCCCGATGTGGTCCGCCCTGGGTCTCCTGTGCCTCCTGGTCCATCCCCCGTTCTTCGGCCGGCGGCACGTCCAGTCCGTCCTGCTGGCGGCCCTCGTGGGCGTCGCCGCGCTG
>JAJYKG010000124.1 GCA_021788795.1 Thermoplasmata archaeon
GGCGGAAGGGGAGGGCGTGCGCGTCCGCGCGGACCAGGGCAAATGGGCCCTTGCCGCGAGCTTTCGACAGCATGTCCAGGGACATGTCCGCGGCCACCACACGGCCTACCTCAGCCGCGAGACGTGAGAACCGCCCGGTGCCCGCGCCCAGATCGAGGATTCGGTCGCCCTTCCGCAGGCGGCCCACCTCCGAAAGGCCGGCGAACCAGTATTCGCGGTCGACCGCCTCGCTGCCGCGGACCGCGTCGTAGTCGGCCGCAAGGCGCCCGTAGTCCACGGTCACGAAACGCGCAAGAACGGGAGGGGATATCAGGATGTCGAGGTGCCTCATGACGATCGCGGAGTTCAGCGTCTCGCCCACCGGCAAGGGCGTGAGCGTCTCAGAGTACGTGGCCCGTTGCCTCGACCTCGTGGACCGGAGCGGCCTGGCCTACCGGCTCAACCCCATGGGGACCGTCGTCGAGGGGCCCTTCGACGACGTGATCGCGCTCATCGCGATGTGTCACAAGGCCGTCGCCGCGGACTGCGAGCGCGTGTCCACGGTCATCAAGATTGACGACCGGAAGGGCGCGAAGAACCAGATCACGGACAAGGTCGCCAAGGTGGAGCGGCTCGTAGGGCGCAAGCTGAGGACGTGAAGCCCGCGGGCAACGTTTAACTAGACACGCTCGGATGCGCGCCCGATGATCACGGCGGCGGAGATGCGCGTCCTCGACCGGAACGCGCAGCACTTCGGCGTTTCGGTCCTGGACCTCATGGAGAACGCGGGGAAGGGTGTGGCCGACGTCGCGCGGCAGGACTTCGCCGCCGCGGGGAAGCGCGTCCTCGTCGTGTGCGGCACGGGGAACAACGGCGGCGACGGGTTCGTCGCGGCGCGCCACCTGTCCAAGGAGGCGAAGGTCACGGTCCTGCTTGCCCGCCCGCCGGACCAGATCATGACCGAGGCGCACAGGAGGAGCCAGCCGAGGTACCACAGCGGGCTCGCGACGTAGTTCGACAGGCCGCGGACGCCGAGCGGGGGGTAGAAGTACCACCCGAGGGGCTGGACCGCAGCGAGAGCGCGATGGGCGAGACGGACCTGATTGTCGATGCGCTCCTCGGGACCGGGGTCACGAGCCCGTTGCGCGAGCCGTACGCCACCCTCATCCGCGAGATGAATGCCTCCGGCAAGCCGCTCCTGAGCGTCGACGTGCCGAGCGGCCTCGGGGCCGAGCCCGTCGTGAAGCCGAGGGTCACCGCGACCATGTACGATGCCAAGGAAGGCATGACCGCGGAGAACTCCGGGACGATCCGCGTCGTGGACATCGGCATCCCTGCGCAGGTCGCGCGGACGATCGGCCCGGGGGAATTCCTCCTGTACCCGCGGCCCAAGGACGAGAGCCACAAGGGCGACAATGGGAGCCTGCTCATCGTGGCGGGTGGCCCGTTCACGGGCGCGCCGGCGCTCGTGGCGATGGGCGCCCTCGGGATGGGAGCGGACCTCGTGCACATCGCGACGCCCGCCCTCGCCGCGCCCATCGTGGCGGGCTACTCGCCGAACTTCATCGTGCACCCCCTCGTGGGCCACCGCCTCCTGAACGAGGACGTGGAGATGGTCCTCGAGCTGGCGGCCAAGGCGAACGCTTTGGCCATCGGTCCGGGGCTGGGCGACTCCCCGGGCGCCCTCGCGTCCGTGCGGAGCATCATCAAGGCGGTTGACCTGCCCATCGTCTTCGACGCGGACGCGATCCGCGCCGTCGGGCAGGAGACGTCGGTCCTCGCGAAGAAGCGGGCCGTGGCCACGCCGCATGCACGGGAATTCACGCGGCTCACGGGGAAGACCCTGCCCGATTCCGTGGATGAGCGGGCGAAGATGGTCCAAGAGGCCGCGAAGGCCCTCGGAATCACGATCCTCCTCAAGGGCCACGTCGACATCGTGAGCGACGGAGTCCGCACGAAGTTCAACCACACCGGGAATGCGGGCATGACGGTCGGTGGGACCGGAGACGTGCTCTGCGGCGCCGTCGGCGGCCTCCTCTCGAAGGGCGCCTCCCCCTTCGACGCCGCCCGGATCGCGGCGTTCTCGAACGGCTACGCGGGGGACCTGGCGTTCAAGGTGAAGAGCTATGGCCTCACCGCGACGGACGTCGCGGACCACCTGGGCCGCGTCCTCGCGGAGTTCGTGCCGTGATGGGGCGTCAGTGCGTGCCCGGCGGGAAGATGATCTCGCGCGCGGCCCAGTAACGGGGCTCGAGATACCGCAGCACGTCAGGGTTGTTCCCTCGTTTCACGCTCGCGTAGTACGCGTACAGGTAGAGCGGGATAATATTCACGAGAGGAGATAAAAACTCGTCCACCGCAGGCAACCACACGGCCTCCGCTCCGCTCTTCTCGACCTCCCCGTCCCCCTCGGTCGCGAGGGCGACCGCGTGCGCGCCCACGGCCCGCGCCGCATGGAGGAGATCGACGGAACGCCCCCGGGCGGGACCTCCCGGTATCAGGACGAAGACGAGGCTGTCCGAGTCCAAGGGCTGCCACGGTCCGTGCAGGAACTGCTCCGTCTCCATCGCCTCCGCGCCGATGAAACTGGTCTCCTTGAGCTTGAGGGCCGCCTCCAGGGCGATCGGTTCGTCGGGTCCGGAGCCGGCCAGGTAGGTGCTGCGCCGGCCGAGGTGGGACTCCGCGAGCTCCTCGCAGATCCGCTCCTGGGATCGAAGCACCCTCTCCTGGATGGAGGGCAGTTCCCGGAGAGCGGCCATCCGCTCCTCGACGTCCTTCCGCGGCAGCCGGGCGTGGGCGGCGCCCCACTCGAGGCCCACGGCCGCGGAGCCCAGCGCGCCGGTCACGAAACACTTCGTGTGGCACCGCGAGCGGTCGGGCCCGTCGCCGACCACGATCGTCGCGTCGGAGGCGGAGGAGATCGGACGATCCGCGAAATGCGTGATCCCGACCGTGCGCGCGCCCCTCGCCCGGGCCGAACGCAGCGCGTCCACCGTGGTCTTCGTGATCCCACTGTGGGACACGCCGACGACACCGGCATGGCGGTCGACGCCGCGGCCATAGGCCGAAATCTCGAGAGCGGGGAGAGCCTCGGACCGGACGCGCCCGTCCAGACCCGCCGCGGAGAGGCGCTGGCCGAGGACCGCCGCGAAGAACGCGGTGCCGCAGCCCGTGAAGGCAAGGAACGAGCGGTCCGCCATCCCGTCCGCCGCGCGCGCCGCGGGACCGGCGGCGTCCCGCAGGGTCGCGCGCGCCGCGGCGGGGATCCCGTGGATCATGTCGTGCGTGAGGTACGGATGGGCGGTGCGTTCGGGGACGGGGGGCGGGGTCGGCGCGACCGGGCTCATGCCCCCCCGCTGGGCGGCGGTGCGTTTAACCCTTTTGCCGACGCCGGACGGGACGGTCACGGGACCGCGGAAGGGTTAAGCGCGCGGTTCCTTTGCGGCGGGCGTGGACCTCGAGCCCGTGCCCGACGCCCCGGCCCTCCGGGTCGGCGAGACCCTCGTGGTCGCAGACCTCCACATCGGCCTCGAGGAGGAGTTGCGCGAGAAGGGCGTGCTCATCCCGAGCCGCGCGGAGGTCATGGGTCGCCGGCTCGTGGACCTCGCGGGCCGCACGGGCGCGAGGCAGCTCGTGATCCTCGGGGACGTGAAGCATCTCGTGCCCCGGATGGCGTCGCGGGAGCGCCGCGACGTCTACGTCTTCTTCCGCGACCTCGCGGACACGTTCGAAACGATCACGATCGCCCAGGGGAACCACGACGGCATCCTGCGGAACATCGTGCCGCGGACCGTGCGCTTCCGGTCGCCCTACGGCTTCCGCGAGGACGATGTCGGGTACTGCCACGGCCACGCGTGGCCCTACAAGAAGGTCATGGAGGCGCGGACCCTCGTCATGGGCCACAACCACCCCGCCGTGGGTTTCCGCGACGCCCTCGGCCGCCGGGACATCGTTCCGTGCTGGATGCGCGCGCCCTTCGTCCGGCAGGCGAAGCGGTACGCAAAGCTGCCGCAGGAGGCGATCATCGTGCCTTCCTTCAACGAGCTGTGCGGCGGCATGCCCGTGAACGACGTCCGCGCGCGGTTCCTCGGCCCCGTGTTCCGGGCGGGGCTCCTGGGGGTCGAGGAGGCCTCCCTCCATCTCCTGGACGGCACGGACCTGGGGCGGCTCGGCGACCTGAAGGTGGACCTGGGCTTCTGGCCCGAGGACTACCGGCAGTGATCTCCGCCACCGGGCACTTTCCTGAACAACTCGCCCCCTTGCTCCCGCCCGCCCATCGCCCGAATTTCTACAATCTCAGATGCAGGAGCCGGTTATACCGCGCGAGCCTCGTCCGCACCTCCTGCTCCATGAGATGTCCGCGTCGAACGCGCGCGCTCGACGCGGAGCAGGCCCCCTCGACGGACCAGCGCATGATGTGGGCGTCCTCCCTCCAGGAACTCTACTCGAGCCGACACAGCTCCTTGACCGCGACGGACAATTGCACCCTGGTGTGTGCCGATTGCCCAGACACAATTGGCGCCCTTTCCCCTGATGGTTCAGAGTCCAAGTCCAGCCGCGTCCGAATAGAGGCGTATCGGGCACGACAGAGGAGAGGCCGCTGCGTGTGGCAGGGTCGAGGCCGTACCAGGTCATCGTGGTATATGCCGTCGACACCTGCTGTCCCGCAGGCGCATACGTGTAGTTGTTGCTGTTCCCGTAGATGAGCTGGTTCTCGTCTTCGTAGTTGAAGATGTGCTGTCCATCGCGAAGCATGGAGTCCTTGCGCTGGTCCTCGTTGCTGTCGTGGGTGTACTGGACGTACGTAAGGGCTGCTCCCAAGTAGCGTCAAGTCTGTGAAAGCGGGAGGCTTCAACGCACCCCGAGATGAATGACGCCTGCTACGGAGTAGCTTCGAATGCGGCCGCTCGCAATGCGCGAGTGCTGTCTCCACGCGATACGGACACCGCCATTTCCGAGAGCAGGCTAACTATGTGGTGGCAGTACAAGGAATACGGTCCCGGACGGCCCAACACGCGATACACGTGCGGGTCCACCACGACCTCTGCGACCCCGTGAGGGCCTACTCGAACGACCGTCTGCCCGAGGGGCACTACGAGGAGTGACCAGAAGCGCGGCAGGCCATAGACCCTCTCAATGCGAACCACGAGTCGCCCGCGTCGGACGCGAGACAGGACCGTGAGCCTGTGGCTTCGCAGGAATGCCGCGAATCGATCGGGGTTGGGAAAACTCTCAGGGCTCAAGGAGAACTCCATGGAGGTCGGGACTTCCCGCGAGGTCTTGGTTCCCCTCATGGCATTCAGAAGGATTGGATGGATGAAGTCGATGGGGCTCTTCCCGAAGGTGACGAGCACGCCCACGACGAACATAACGATGCTCACCAGGAGAAAGGCAATTGCCGTAATGATCAGCGGAGGGTCGATTAGCGAGAGCAGCCGCGGGTCTCCCGCCGAGGGCAACACGAGGAGCATAAGCGATCCTGCCAGGAGGAACATTACGGGCGGCCAGAGGATCAAAGGTTCATGGTAGTCGCGAGCCAGCGGGATTGCCGTGTACGCGGCCATTAATAGAAGGTAGACTACTGGACCATTTAGTATGGAGACAAGCGCCGCGGTCGATGAGCTCAGCATCGGGACGGCAACAGCGAGAGTGATTGCGCACGCAGCCACGAGAATTCCGAGGAGAACTCTCGAAGTGAGCCGAGTACGAACTGCCTCTCGCCTCATGGGATGTCCATCGTTGACTCACTTCAAGGACCTTCTGTACTTTCCGTCGTCCCCGGGTTCTGTGTGACGGCCACGAGTGTTGGCTGGTAATTCCCCGATCCGTGAAGTGCGCATCCGAGAGTCTCGTCTTTGACGGCGGACAAGTCATCTCGAGGTTGGTTCATGAGTCTGGGAACGCACTAAGAACCTTCGTTGCCGCTTCAACGATTGTCATAAGGCTCGCATCCTGACGGTGTCCAGTCTTCGCCCGACCATGGCGATTAGTGACTTCTCCGTAGCGCGCGAGGTTCAGCTCAGCGATTGCCCGTCCTCCGGCCAAGAGCGAGTCACACACAAACTACCACGTGCTACTCGCCGAAGACGAGCAATTTGGGAAGGGGCGCGCCCCCGCATGGTCATGGACATGATTCCCTCCGCAAAGAAGCTGGTGGTTCCTAGGGTCGCGTACCCAGAGTGTGCGCAAAGCTCGCCCTCTTTGGCGAGCTCCCTGGCTTCTAGCCGTGAACACCGCCCACGTCTGGCCTGCTGTGCCTCCAGTCACCAGGGGCTCGGAATCACGCATCTGAAACCACAGGTTGGGTGGCCCACCAGGCTGTTGAAGAAACAGTAGGTTGCATGTCCTGCGGCAAAGAGCGCCGCTGAAACCCCGCAACCGGCGAGGCACGGAGCGCATCCAACCCAGCCCACAGGGGACGGGCATGGCACCCGCGGCTGTCCATCACCGCGAACAGGCGATCGGGGCGCGCCTCATATGGCCAGACCCGGACGACTGGACGGAGAGCGCGAATTGCATCCATGGCCATGTCCTGGCT
>JAJYKG010000125.1 GCA_021788795.1 Thermoplasmata archaeon
ATGATCAGGAGGATGATCCACTCGAACCCCTCGATCTGCGCGGTGAGATTCAGGACATCGGCGAGGACCATGGACGGCCTCTAGAGCGCTTCGGCGGCTTCCTGTAGGGCCTGATGCGGATAAGCCTTTGCCGCGAGGCGCCCCGCCCGGCCGCGTCAGATGAACTCCGCGAACTTCTCGACGAGCTGGGGGTTGTGCTCCTTGAGCACCTTGAGGATCGCGCGAACGCTCAGCTTGTGCACGCCGACCTCGGCGAGGATCTTGACGATGTCGTCGAACTCCTGGTCCGTCAGGGTGACGAGCTTGTTCTTCGCGAGCCAGTTGCGGTAGAGGTTCTCCTCCATCTTCGCGCGCCACGCCTTCTCGTACGGCTGGAGCGCGGCGTCCGAGAAGTCTCCCTTCTCGTTGCACTCGCCGAGCGTCTTGCCGAGGAGCATACCCGCGTACATCCCGTTGCCGATGCCGCCGCCGGTGATGGGGTCGATCATCCTCCCCGCGTCCCCGACGAGGGCGATGCGGTCCCCCGTGACCTTCTTCAGGGGCGCGCACGTCGACACGCCGCCCGTGACCATGTCCAGGGTCTGGGCGTGCTGCATCCGCGGCTGGGTCTGGATCCAGCGGTCCAGGAAGCCCTTGATGTCCTGGCGCTTGTGGAGCCGGTCCAAGGAGATCCCGATGCCCACGTTCGCGGTGCTCTCGTCCTTCGGGAAGACCCAGATGTAGCCCGCGGGGGCGATGGACCCGAGCCAGAACTCGCAGTAGTTCGGGAAGTCGTAGCCCTCGCCGATGTTCGTCATGCGGTACTGGAGCGTGCCCGTCACGTCGCCTGCCTTGAGGAGCGTGCGGAATCCGGCCCAGCGGCCGACCTGGCTCTCGTACCCGTCCGCGGCGACGACGCACTTGGCCTCGATGTTGAACTCGTCCTCGAGCTGCTTGACGCGGACGCCCGTGATCGCGCCGTCCTGCTTCAGGACGGCGGTCGCGGTCGTCTTGAGCAGGATCTGCGCACCCTCCTTGGCGGCCTCCTTGGCCACGTGCTTGTCGAACTGGTCCCGCTCGAGGACGATGCCGACCTCGTTGCCCGCGGACGCCTCCTCGATCGTGAGCTCCGTCCCGTTGGGCGAGAAGATCTTCGCGCCCTTGACCTCCGCCGCGATCCACTTGCGGTTGTACGGCAGCTTCGTGTCCTCGACAAAGTGTCGCGCGAGGCCCTCGCCGCACCGGACCGGGGAGCCGATCTCCTGCCGCTTCTCAATCAGGATCGTATCGCAGCCGTTCATCGCCGCATAGCGCGCGGTCATCGAGCCGGCGGGGCCGGCGCCGACGACCACAACGTCACATCGGAGGTTGGGCATGCTGTCGAGCCACCGCACTCATCGTAGGGAGATATAAGAACGCATCGAAAGGGAAGGGTGGGCCGCCTCGGGGGCGGCTCACTTCATCGTGGCGAGCTTGTGGCCCCGCGGGTAGTCGATCGCCCCGACCGGGCAGACCTTGACGCACATGCCGCACGTCGTGCAGTCCTCGTTGAAGGTCAGGTAGACCTCGTTGAGGAAGATCGCGTTCGTCGGGCACGTGCCGACGCAGGCCCCGCAGTGCATGCAGAGCATGTCGTCGATGGCCATGATGCCGTTGTCCCGGACCGAGGGACGGATGGCGACGGCGGCGGTTTCAAGCATGGCGAGCCCGCCACTCTTCCATCGGCACCGCGAACTTCTTCTCGATCTCCTCGCGGAAGTTCGGGCCCGTGTTGTAGGCGCAGAAGGGGATGACCTTGCCGTCCGGCGTGGCGTAGTGGATCACGCACCGCTTCACGCGCTCGATGTCGTAGTTGTAGTTGTCCTGGAAGTGCATGCCGCCGATATACATCGTGGACCACGAGAACTCTGCGGCCCCCTTCTTGTCGCCCTTCGTGAACATCCGGTCCAGGATCTTGAGCATCTTGGTCAGGCCCATGCCCTCGGGCGCCTCCTCGGGCTTGAAGTGCCGCTTCAGGAGCTGGAGCGCCTTCAGCTTCGAGGTGAACTTGATCTTCTTGCCCTTGGTGTCCTGAGCCAGGAGCCACATGTCCTCCATGAGGCCCTCGACGTCGATGAACCGCGTGATGGGCACCGGGTCCTTGCCATTCTCCAGGAACAGGTAGGACGCCAGGCCGCACGCCGGGTGCGACGTGAAGGAAGGCTTCGCGCTGTCCGTGAGGACGGACACGAGCTCCGAGATGGGCGCGACGAAGGGCACCGGGTACCAGTCGTCCCGCGTCAGGTAGCCCGTCTGCTCCTCGAGGTCGTAGGCCAGGTCGCTCAAGGTGTACCGGAGCTTCCTGCGGTCCTCCTCGGGGATGCGGCCCGTCAGGGACACGGGCTGGTAGTTGACGCCCTTCACGACGTCGCGGTTCTGGATCGCGAAGTTCAGGATCTCGCCCGCCTGGTCGTCGTTGAAGGAGTTGACCATCGTCGGCACGAGGGCGATCGTCGGGGTAGGCTTGCCGGACTTGCTCCGCTCGCGGATCTTCTCGATCGCGCGGAGCTTGATGTCGAGCAGGGGCCGCCCGCGGGCCTTGATGTAGTTCTCCTCGCGGAGGCCGTCGAACTGCAGGTAGATCGTGTTCATCCCGGCCTCGGAGATCTTGTCGAGGAAGCCCTCCTCGGTCGCGATGCGGATGCCGTTCGTCGCGACCTGGATCTGCGGGAAGCCCATGTCGTGGGCCGCCTGCACGATCTCGGGGAACTGCGGGTGGATCGTCGGCTCGCCGCCGGCGAACTGGACCGCGGGCACGGGGATCGGGCGCTGCGCGCGCAGGACCGCGAACTCGTAGACGAGCTGGTCGAACGTCGGCTCGAAGACGTAGCCGGCGGCGTTCGCGTTCGCGAAGCAGATCGGGCACTTCAGGTTGCACCGGTTCGTCGTGTCGATGTTGCACAGCGACGTCGCGGAGTAGTGGAGGTTGCAGAGGCCGCACTCGTACGGGCAGACCTTGGCGTCCACGATCTGGGGGTTCTGGAGGCCGACGCCGTCGAACGCCCAGTTCTCCGCCTTCAGGTACATCTCGGCGTCGGACCAGCACACCTCGTCGAACTCGCCGTGCTCCTTGCACGTCTTCTTCATCTTGAGGGCGCCGTCCCCGATGTACAGGGTGGCGGGGATGACCTTGAGGCATTCAGGGCAGAGGGAACCCGTGCGCCGGGGCAGCCCCTTCTGGAGCTTCGAGGGCATGACGACCATCGCGTTGTCCTGCCTCGATTCCCGGTACATGTTCCGGACTGCGCCAACCGCGTAGTCGGTACCACAGAGAGACATGTTCCTTGGCACCTCGTTGCCGGGTCGTAGAACCGGGCCGGTTTTAAACCCTTTGTAGTGTGCGCTACTACAAGAGAAAGGACCCCCTGTCCCTCCGGGGCGGGAAACGTTTAGGACAGCCTAAAGTCGCGCGCGCGGATGCGTACGCGCGGGCGAGCGCGCCCCCTAGTGGCGGGGGCCGGGAGCCAGGACCGTCAGCACGTCGTCGAGCGTCCCGTAGGTTCCGCGCGGGAGTCTCCCGAGGTAGGCCTCCGCGCGCGCCCGGGTCGAGGCGTCCACGTCGACGAGCTTCCACCCGTGGTCGCGGACGAGCTCCTCCCGCGTCGCGGGGAAGCGGGCGTCCGGCGCGAGCACCTCCGCGAGGGAGTCGAGCCCCACCGATCCCGTCGCCGCGGGGAACACGCCCGTGCGTCGGAAGGTCACGAAGCGAGCCGCGTCCTGGTACATGCGCACGCCGTGGAACGCATAGGCGACCGTCGCCGCGTCCCGGCCCGCGCGGTCGATCTCCCGCATCTCCGCGTCGTCGAGCTGGTAGGCGTTGAACTCCCCCTTGCCGAAGACGCGGGTGTACACCGCGTCCGAGGGGACGCGGGGTACGCTCAGGGACAGGTCGACGACATCCAGGACGCCGAGGTCCTCCATGGCGCGGGCGAGGGGCCTCGGGAGCGGGCGCCCTGCGTGCGCGCGGGCCTCCAGGCCGAGCCGCGTCCCCTCCGGGACGATGGCCGCGAACTCCTGGAGCCCATCCACCTCCTCGCGCCCCAGGGGGAGGGAAGCCGGGGTCTCCAGGATCAGGAACGGGGCGCGGAGGATGCGCGCGACGCGGGAGGTCTGCGCGAAGGCCGCGCGGGCCGCGGGGGTAGGGCGAAGGCGGGAGCGGTGGGTCGTGTCGCGGTGCGCCTTCACCGCGAACGAGAAGGAGGCGGGCACGGTGGAGCGCCAGCGGCGGGCCGTGGCCTCGCTCATGCGGCGGTAGAAGGTCGCGTTCACCTCGGCGAAGTCGAACGCACGCGCGTAGCCGGCCAGGCCGCCGGAGAAGTACCCCCACCCGCCCGCTCCGACGAGGACGCGCGCCACGGGCAGGCTACAGGGCGGCCGGCTCTTAAGCCCGCGGGAGGGGACGGCGAAACGGCCGGCGCGGGATACCCTCATGTATCGCCCGCGCGATACCGGGCGTCCCATGGCCCGCCTCCGGTTCGGCTGCAGCGGATGGGACTACCAGGAGTGGGTGGGCCCGTTCTACCGGAACGCGAGCGAATCCAAGCTCGCGGCGTACTCGCGGGTCTTCGACACCGCGGAGATCAACTCCACGTTCTACCGCGCCCCGACCCCGGGCATGGTCCTCGGGTGGGGAAAGTACACGCCGGACGAGTTCGTCTTCGCCGCCAAGGTGCCGCAGACCGTGACCCACGACCGCCTCCTGGACGTGGGCCGCGGCGCGGACGTGGACCTGAAGGCGTACGCGGAGCTCATGCGCCCCCTCCTGGACCAGGGGAAGCTCGGCCCGCTCCTCCTCCAGCTCCCGCCGCGCCTCCGGTTCGAGGCCGCGGCGATCCGGCGCTTCCTGGACACGCTCCCGCGCGACTTCACCTTCGCGCTGGAGCCGCGGAACCGGTCGTGGATGGCCCTGGAGGCCTTCGACCTCTTGCGCGACGCCGGCGTGGCATATGCGATCGTGGACGAGCCGCTCCTGCCGCCGGACCTGCACGTCACCGCGCACGTCGGGTACGTGCGCTGGCACGGGCACGGCCAGGAGCCCTGGTACAACTACCGCTACCCGGAGGACCAGCTCCGGGAGTGGGTGCCCCGGGTCCAACAGGTCGCCTCGCAGGCGGACACGGTCTTCGGCTTCTTCAACAACCACTACCACGGCTACGCGCCGGAGAACTGCCTCCAGATCCTCCGCATGCTCGGCGTGGACGACGCGGACAAGGCGCGGGCCCTCGGCCGCATCGAGAACGTCCGCAAGAGGTCGAGCGCGGAGGCCGTGCGGGTGCGGGCGACGACCCTCGAGGACTTCGGCGCGGACCCGCACGCGGAGGCGCACTTCCGCGAGCTCCTCGGTTCCTTCCTGGACGCAGGGCGGCTCGAGCGGGCGAAGGCGATCGACCCCTCCGACGTGGAGATCACGAGGGACGGCGGCCTCGTGCTGGCGAGGGTCAAGGACTACCGGATCGAGCTGGACCGCGGGGCGAGGCGACTCGCCCACGACTGCGACGACTGGGAGAAGGCCGCGCCGCTGCGGGAGTTCTGCAAGCACGTGGGGAAGTTCTTCCTAAGCCTGCCGCGGGAGGAGGCGGTCCTCGACCTCGAGGCGATCCGCGCGGACCGCGAGGCCTGGGCCTTCGAGACCCTCACGCGAGCAGCGAACCGCCGTTGACGTGGAGGACCTGGCCCGTGATGTACGCCGCGTCCGGGGACGCGAGGAACGACACCGCCGCGGCGATCTCCTCCGGGAGGCCGACGCGGCCCAGCGGGATGGTCCGCACACGCCGCGCCCGGTCGTCCGGGCTGTCGCCCGCCAGGATGTCCGTCTCGATGCTGCCCGGGGCCACGGCGTTCACGAGGATGTGGTCCCTGGCGAGCTCGAGGGCCAGGGCTTTCGTCAGGCCGACGACACCCGCCTTCGCGGCCACGTAGTCCGCGCCGTGCGTGGTGCCGCGGTAGGCGAGCTGGCTCGTGACGTTGATGATCCGCCCGCTGCCGACCTTGCGGATCTCGGGCACCGCGGCCTTCGCGGTGTAGAAGCAGGCCGACAGGTTCGTCCGGATGCGCCGGTCCCAGTCCTCCGTCTTCATGTCGTCGAAGAACGCGCGCTCGTAGACGCCCGCGTTGTTCACGAGCACGTCGAGGCGGCCCAGGCCCGCGACGGCCTCGGAAACCATGCGGCGCGCGTCCGCGGCGTCGCAGACGTCCGCCTGGACGGCGATCCCCCTGCGGCCCACCGCCTCGACCGCCTGCACCGTTCGCAGCGCGCCCCCCTTCCGGGCAAGGTAGTTCGCCGCTACGTTGAACCCGTCGCGTGCGAGCCTCACCGCCGTCGCGGCCCCGATGCCGCGGGAGGCCCCGGTGACCAGGGCCACGCGTGTCGCCATGGGAGTCGGCCGTCGAAACGCCTCGACGGGCAATAGTTAACTCGCCGCCGCGTTCCCGCGGCCGCCATGGGCGTGAACCTCACCCCGGTGGTCCTCCGCCATGCGAC
>JAJYKG010000126.1 GCA_021788795.1 Thermoplasmata archaeon
CCGCCCGCGGGGTGCCGTTTCCATCCGCGGTGCCGCTTCGTGCAGGAGCAGTGCACGAAGAATTCCGCGCCGTTGGTCGAAGTCGCGCCGGGGCACTGGGCGCGCTGCCACTTCGCGAGGGACGTGGTCGGGAGGAAGGGGGCGTGAGTGCCGACGAGGGCGTGTGGGACGTCCACGGCCTGCAGAAGCTCTTCGCCCTGAAGGCCGGCTTCTTCGCCTCCCTCATGAAGCGCGAGGAGTACATCCACGCGGTGAACGAGGTCTCCTTCCGCATCGGTCGCGGGGAAATCCTCGGCCTCGTCGGCGAGAGCGGCTGCGGAAAGACCACCACGGGCCGGCTCCTCCTCCGGCTCGAGGAGCCCACGGGCGGGCAGATGCGCTTCCACGACGCGGACGTCGCGGCCCTCAAAGGGGACGCCCTCACCGCGTTCCGCAAGAAGGTCCAGATGATCTTCCAGGACCCGTACGAGTCCTTGAACCCGCGGTTCACCGTGATGGACACGGTCGCGGAGCCCCTCATCGTCCACGGTGTGACCGAATCCCTCGAGGAGCGCGAGAGCCTCGTCTGCCACGCCCTGGAGCGTGCGGAACTCGAGCCGGCCGTGGAGTTCCTCTACCGCTACCCGCACGAGCTGAGCGGGGGCCAACGCCAGCGCGTCGCGATCGCCCGGGGGATCGTCCTCGGCCCGGAGTTCATCGTGGCCGACGAGCCCGTGTCCATGCTCGACGTGTCCATCCGCGCGGGCGTGATGAACCTCCTGCTCCGCCTCCGGGAGGAGTCCAACCTCACGATGCTCTTCATCTCCCATGACGTCGCCGTGACCCGGTACATGAGCGACCGGATCGCGGTCATGTACCTCGGGCGCATCGTGGAGCTCGCCGGATCCGAGGACGTCGTGATGAGGCCGTTGCACCCGTACACGCAGGCGCTTCTCACGTCGGTCCCCATCCCGGATCCGAAGTTCAAGCGCGGCCGCGCGAAGATCTCGGGCGAACTCCCGAGCCCCATCGACCTCCCCCCGGGCTGCGCGTTCCATCCCCGCTGTCCCTATGCGAAGCCCGTCTGCCGGGAGAAGAAGCCCGAGCTGCGGGAGGTCGCCGCGGGCCACTTCGCGGAATGCCACTTTGCCGGCGAGGTCGGGCTCGACACGTCCGCGGGGGTGCGCGCCGGATGATCTGGTTCGCCAAGGTCGCCGCGGCGGTCCTCGCCGTCCTCACGGTCCTCGGAGGCATCCTCTGGGTGGATGTCACGGGCCGCTACCTCGCCGCGAGCCAGGCGCGCACGCTGGTCGGCGAGGCGGTCAGTTACGCGGACCTCCGGATCCCGACCATCGCCTCGGAGGACGCGCGCGTGACCGTCGGAGTCCTCTTCCACGTGGCGAATCCGTCCCCCATCGCGCTCGAGATCCGCACGATCTCCTACAAGTTCTACATGGACAACCTGCTGGACACGCGGGCGTTCGTCGAGAAGGCCGATTCCATCTACGTCGGCTCGAGCGGGTTCTTCTCGGACACCGAGGGACAGACGGTCCCGGCGCACGGCGAGGGGTGGATCTGGGCCAATCTCACGGTGGATGGCGCCCTGCAGCCGGAGACCCTCTCCCGCCTGAACCGGACGTTCTACGATCCGCCCAAGTACTTCCCGATCATCGACGCGGGGATGGTCTACGCCATCGCGGGGACGAGCCTCGTGGACCGCGTGCTGGACATCGTGTTCGTCACGCAGAGCGGGGTGATGCCCTATGACGCGTGACCGGTGGGGGGGCCGGTGGCTCGACGCGGTGTGGGTGATCCTTGCCGCCGTCGCGATGGGTACGTTCGTTGCGGTGGCCCACTACAGCGCCTACGGGCCGATGGTCCCGCTCGGGGTCGGCGAGACGATCCTGGCGGTCCCCCTCCTCGTCGGGATCGCCCTCGGCCTCCTCTTCCACAAGACGGAGCCTCCGGCGCTCGTCCTCCGAGGCTTCCTCGCCTGCGCGGGGGCCATCCTGCTCATCTTCGTGACCCTCTACGCGCCCGTCTTCGCGGGCGTCGTGCCCAGCCTGGCGGACCTGGGCAGCGAGGACGCGGCCCGCCTCGCCTCGGTCTTCACGGCCCTGTTCATCCTTCCGATCCATCTCCTCGGAAACGTAATCGGACGCGGAATCGCCGAGGTGTTCCCGCCGACGGCCCGACCGTCCGCGTGACCCCCCGCCGGCTCCGCGACGCCCGGAGGCCCCAGCGCCAGCCAACCCGGCGCGCGTCCCTCCATAGGCAACCAGGTATGTTCGTAACAATGAAGTGGCCTCCGCGCAATTCCGGGCCGGGCCCGCTTTGCGGGTTGGCGGAGAGGAGTTGGATGCGAACTAGATGGATTGCGGCAGTGAGCTTTCTCATCGTCGGTGTGATGGTGCTGAGCGCGTTACCCATGGCCCTCGCGAGCCCGAGGGTCGTCTCGACGGGCATCTCGCCCACGGACCCGACGACGGGAAGCGTGTCTCTCATCCCGGGGGACGACTCAACCCCGGATGACTTGTCCATGCAGACGGCCGACACGTCGTGGCTTCTGAAGCTCGACTCGGACGTCCGCGACCGAGCGCTGCGGGGATCGAAAGCCCTCGCGGACGTCGTCATCTACACGGACGGCATGGCGGACTTGGCGCCGCTGCTCACCCAGTACGGGGTGGTGTCCGTCCCAGAGTCCTTCCGGGGACAGACGACCCGCGACGCGACCCGCACCACCACGCTGGCGAGCGGACTGGTCTCGACCCGCGTGACGGTGCCGGAATTCGCGCTCGCGCGAATTGCCCAGATCCCGGGCGTTTTGGGGATCGAAAAGGCGTACACGGAACAAACGGCGGATTACACGAATTTTGAACTCGCTCAAGAACGTGAATATCTGAACTCCATCCGCGGGAATCCCGCGGCGATGCCGGACCCCTCGGAGGTCGCGCCCCTCGACTGGGGGACGGTCCAGGCCGTGCACGCGCCGGACGCGTGGGGAACCTCCACCGGCGGCGGCGTCTACGTCGCCGTGCAGGACTACGGCACCGACTTCGCTCATCCCAACCTCATGAACCGCTGGGCCACCGTGGAAGATCCGACCTCTCCGTACTACGGCTGGCCGATCATGCACAACCAGAACTCGATCTGGCTGAACGAAGCGTACTTCACCGCGACGAGCGACTACGATCGCTACCCCTATCCGCTGCAGGCCACCTCGGCGGGCTCGAGCTGGTTCTCGGACACCTCGTACGTGGCCACGGATGACGGGACCGGGACCCTGATTTACCAGAACGGGTACAACGGCCAGTACACGAAGCGCGTCGCACCGAACGTCGGATGCGCCGGCGGCAACGCCTACATGGACCGCGCGTACTCCATCGGTGACCCGGCGTGGGCTGGCCACATCGCCAGCGCGAGCGGCGACTACCACTTGGGGATTAGCAAGGACAAGTACCTGGAGACCCTGTACTGCGAGCGGCCCGGCATCCTCGTCGTGGACTCCACGACTCCGCACGTCTACGACACGGTGTACGTGGACCTGAACAACGACTACAACTTCACGAACGACAAGCCCGCGTCGAAGGCCGACCCGCTGTCGGGCTGGGACCTCAACGCGGACGGTTACTATGACGTGTCCGGCGGCCTCCTCTACTACATCTCGAACGACCTCGCCTCCGTGACGGACGAGACGGTCATCGCGACCGCGACCGGGAGCGAAACGAGCGCCGCCTTGGCGAACGGCTGGATCGAGACGGACCTACAGGGCTGGAACCTCTACGGTCCGACCCTCTACCTGAACGGCGCGTACTGGCCGGGCTCCGGCGAAGACATCTGGGAAGAGGTCATCGGCAGCACGACCGGGGCCGAGAGCGGGACGACCTCCAACCTCCTCCTGGGATACAACCTCATGACGGGGGCCGAGGTGGACACCGAGAGCCTCCTGGCCGCGGGTTATCCGGTCTGGTTGGTCTATGACTTCTACGCCTACAACGCGACCGACGACTTCTCCCTGACCGAGGGCACGGACTACTCGATGGACCCAGCCACGGGCGTGATCACCTGGCTCGTCAACTTCGATCCGGGCTACACGGTCGAAATCATCTACCAGCTCGAGACGTGGACGATCAACTTCGACTCCGGCGAAATCACCTTCCAGACTCCGCCGACCGCGGGGACCACGGTCACGGCCACGTACAACTCGGGCCTGCCCGTGCCCTACGCGAACGTCACGGCGCAGCGGCAGGGCTGGGACCTCTTCGTGCCCGCGGCGGGCGACATGGTCGCGTTCTACGGAGCCTTCGAGCTCGGCGAGGAGCACGGCACGTGGGTGGCCACGAGCCTCGCAGGCAACCCGCTGAACATCCCTGCGACGCTCTACGGGCTCACCGACGTGTGGGGGACGGCCCCGGACGTCAAGATCATCGGCGTGGACCTGATGACCGCCCAGGACGACGCGGAGCTGTTCTACTTCTCGTCCCACGGCTATGATGGCGTCGCGGGCACGGGCGACGAGGCCCAAATCGCGACGAACAGCTGGGGCTACATCCAGCCCCAGGAAACCGGCTTCACCTTCCTGGAGCGGTACCTCTACGACCTGACGACGAACGAGGTGCCCGACTTCAGCATCCTGTTCGCCGCGGGGAACCTCGGCCCCGGTTACGCGACCACGACGCCGCCAGCCGCCGCGCCCGGGGTGATCACCGTGGGCGGGGGCACGGACATGAACTACCGCGTGCTCTTCGGATACGACGGCGGGATTGCCTACGGCGACCTCAGCTGGGCCGGTGTCGGCCTCCACGGCGTCGGCCCGTACGGCGATGTCGTGGACTTCTCCTCCAAGGGACCGACCCTGATGGGCACGCCCGAACCCGACGTCTTCTCCGTCGCGGCCTTCGCCATCGGAGGACGGCCGCTCAACTCGGCGTGCCTCGAGTGGTACTGCAGCGCCATCGACGCCTGGGACCTCTGGTCCGGGACGTCCCTCTCGACGCCCGTGACCGCGGGCGTCGTCGCGCTCATCTACCAGGCGTACCGCGACACCCATGCGGAGTGGCCGAACTCGACGGTCGCGAAGGAGGTCCTCATGTCCTCCGCGGACGACCACGGCTTCGACGTTCTCCAACAGGGCGCCGGATGGGTGAACGCCACGGCCGCCGTGGCCCTCGCCTCCTCGGCGGACGACACGTTCCGCCTCGACCCGGCCTTCATCACGCCGGGCGACTACATGGGCCTGCATCGTCCCGCCTTCGTGAACCTGATGAGCCCCGGCGACACGTACACGGAGACGGTCACGGTCTACAACGAGGGCACGACGGACCAGACCCTGACCATCGGCGACGCGATGTACACGAAAATCGCCGCCGACTACACGTTCGACTGGGACTTCCAGGCCGCGGCCGGCGTGCGCGACTGGCGCGTCCTCAAACCGGACGGCCTCTACGCCGCGGATGGCATCACCCAGCTGGACGCGACGGACCTCTCCGCGGCGTGGGCCAGCGCGGACTTCATCCGGATGAGCTTCGTCCGCGACCCCGCCCTGACGACCGGGACGCCGGACACGTTCGTCGAGTTCTTCGACTGGTACAACTACACGGATGGCCCCGGGTTCAACTCGCCCGCGGAACAGAACCGGTTCACGTTCGCGGGCCAGGCGGGCGGCGGCGTGGCCACGATCGAGCTGTACAGTCCCGCGACCCGCGTGGACGACGGGCTGGCCATCTCGTACCGCGACCTCAGCGGGGCCACCGGACTGACCCCGGTCACCCTCGAGTTCTACGGGAAGGCGGACTGGGCCTGGGCGGACGCCGAGGCCTCCACCGGACTCGTGGTCCCGGCGGGCGGCGACGCCTCCTTCGACGTGACCTTCACGGTGCCGAGCGGCACCCAGGCCGGGATGTACCAAGGAGCCATCGTCGTGAACAACGGCAGGAAGACGAGCCTCGTGCCCGTCCTCATCACGGTGCCGTACACGGGCTTCCCGATCACCCTCGGCGGCCAGACTCCGGAGACGACCCTGTACGACAACAACGGCGTCGGTATGGGACAGACTCCCTCGCCTCCCTGGAGGCAGACCGGGGACTCCCGCCTCTTCTGGACCGACTTCACGGTCGCGAGCGCCGCGAACCAGGTGATGATGTACAGCCTGATCATGGACTCGGCGCCGTCCCAGGGCGTGATCACCCTCTACGGCCTCCAGGCCGATGCCACGTTCACGGACGATGCCACCTACGGGCCCGGCACGATGGTCGAGATCGCCTCCAATGAGGAGACCTGGGGAGCGACGAACGCCCTCGAGATCAACAAGCAGTTCCTCACGACGGCGATCATGAACGGGCCGCTCGCGGTCCAGATCAAAGCGATGAACGCGGCGCGGGCGGACGAGCCCTTCGTCATCGAGATCGGCACGATGGCCGTGAACCCCGTCGAGGTGCGGTCGTCGACGAACCAGCTCACCGGCTCGGCGCACGTCAGCGTGA
>JAJYKG010000127.1 GCA_021788795.1 Thermoplasmata archaeon
TGGAGAAGACGCCGTCCGAGATGACGAGGATGCGGCGGGAGTTCCTGTCCGCTTCCCGAAGCGTGCGCTCGAGCTCGCCCATGTCGCAGTGCTTGTAGATGAGCCGCTGGGCCTTCGTCAGTCGGCAGCCGTCGATGATGCTGCCATGGTTCAGCTCGTCCGTGATGACCGTGTCGCCCTCGCCCACGAGCTGCGGGATGAGGCCGGAGTTCGTTGCGAACCCGCTCATGTAGAAGAGCGCGGCCTCGCGGTTCTTGAACCGCGCGATGCGCCGCTCCAGCTCCTCGTGGAGGTCCATCGTCCCGGCGATGGGACGGACGGAGCCGCTGCCCGCGCCGTACTGCCGCGTCGCCTGGATCGCGGCCCGCTTGACCTTCGGGTGGTTGGACAGGCTCAGGTAGTTGTTCGAGCACAGCATGACGACGTCCTTGCCGCCCACGTTGCTGTGCGGGGCGGAGGGCCCCTTGAGCACGCGGATCTTCCAGTCGAGCGACTGGGCCACCAGCGCCTCGTACTCCTCCTTCAGAAAACCGGTCGCGTCGCGCGACATCGGATCAGGCCTCCACGTCGAAGACGACCTTGCCGCACTGCCTCGAGCGCATGATCTCGAGGGCCTTCTCGTAGTCGGACAGCGGGAAGCGGTGCGTGACCAGGGGCTTGAGGTCCACGTTCCCGGACCGAAGGATGCCGCCCATCTGGTACCAGGTCTGGAACATCCGCCGCCCTGTGATCCCGTAGAGGGTCACGCCCCTCATGATCACGTCGTCGCTGAGGTTGAGGGTCACGCTGTTGGAGTAGAGGCCGAGGAGGTGGATGCCGCCCCCGGGCCGGACGACCTTCAGGGCCTGCTGCAGGGCCGGCGGCGCGCCGCTGAACTCGAGCACGTCGTGCACGCCGTCTCCGTCCGTGAGTTCGAGGATCCGGTCCACGGTGGTCCCGTCGGATTCGAGGACGACGTCGGCGCCGAGCTTCTTCGCGAGGTTCTTCCGGTACTCGTTCTGGTACTCGACCGCGATCACCTGGGCCGCGGAGAGGGCCTTCGTCAGGGCCACGGCCATGAGGCCGATGGGCCCGAGGCCGAAGATCGCGATCGCCTTCCCGGGGACGTTGGCGTTCATCACGACGTGGGTCGCGTTCCCGAGCGGGTCCTGGATGGTCGCCACCTCCAGGGGCAGGGAGGCGTCGTTCTTGATCAGGTTGGAGGCCGGCACGGCCACGTACTCGGCGAACGCCCCGTCGCGGTCGATGCCCATGATCCGCAGGTTGCGGCACACGTGCGCCTGTCCGGTGCGGCACTCGTAGCACTTCCCGCAGGCGATGTGCCCCTCGAAGGTCACGTAGTCGCCCTTCGAGACCGCGGTCACCTCGTCCCCGACGCGCTCGACCTCCCCCGCCATCTCGTGCCCCTGGATGAGGGGCGGCCGGATGCGGTGCTGGGACCACTCGTCCCAGTCGAAGATGTGCAGGTCCGTGCCGCAGATCGAGGCGATCTTCACCCGGACGAGCGCCTCCGTCGGCCCGATCTTCGGGATCGGCACGCGCTTGAATTCCGTCGCACCCGGAGCGGCCTTCGTCTTCACCGCTGCCATCATCGTGTCGGCCATGGAAATTCCCCGGTGCCCCGTCCCCGGACGCGGGGAACCAGTATTTCAATCCTTTATCGGGTGGAGTTTCGTCGTGCGGTATCCGATGAGTACGAACAAGTATTCCTTCCTTCGGATTTCCGCGTCCAGCCGCTCGTCCCCCGTGTCGACACGGAGGACGGGCGTGGCCGCGAGCTTCGCAGGCGTCGCGACGACCAGGAGGTTCCGCGCGCCGACGCGGCGCACGACCTCGGGGCTCACCTGGAGGTTCCCGCGGCCGAGGACGAAGCCCTGCGCGCCGATCGGGCTCACGACGAGCTTGGCTTTCGGATAGCGGTTCAGGAGGTCCAGGATCCGCCGCTCGTCCAGGTCCTTCGCGACGGTCTTCCCGCCCACCGCCGCGTCGATACCCAGGAGGGTCTTGTCCATGTGGAGACGCTTCGCGATGGACTCGAGGGTCGAGCCCGGCCCGAGGAGGAAGAGCGTGCCCGGCTCCTCCTGGAAGAGGTCGCGGAAGTGCTCTGCCAGCTCGAGGAGCACGGACTCCTCGCTCACCTCCGCGAACATCATCTTGTCCGCCTGCACGAGGCTCGGCTCGACCAGGGTGCGGGCTTTCGCGTAGAGGCGCACGCGCCACTCCCCCGCGCGGTAGGCGTCCTCGTCCAGGTCCAGGACCTCGGAGTCCCCAACGCGGAGCTGGCCGCGGAGGAAGGCGGCGAGGGCCTCCGCCGCCGCCCGCGGGTCGACCGCGAAGACGCCCGAGTGCATCTTGACCCCCGCGGGGACGCCGAGCACGGGGATCGCCTCGGCGACGGTCTCGGCCACGTCCCGCGCGGTCCCGTCCCCGCCGCAGAACAGGAGGAGCTCCGCCTTCGCCCGGACGCAGGCGGCCGCCGCGGCCTTCGTGTCCTCGGCCGTGGTCGGCGTCGCGGGCGTGTGGATCACATCCACGTCGGAGGGTGCGACCCCGGCCCGGTCGAGGGCGTCGGCACCCATCTCGCCCGCGCACGTGATCCAGTGCACGTCCAGGTCCGGGTCCTTGCGCTGCATCTTCACGAAGGCCTCGAGGAAGAGCCGGACGCGGCCCGGGGCGACGGGCTCCGCCCCCGCGGCCCGCGCCTGGTCCGCCACGTGGTCGGTGCCCTTGAGTCCCACGCGGCCCCCCATCCCGGCGATGGGGTTGACGATGAGTCCGACGCGGCTCACGGGCCGGAGAGGGGTCCCGCGCTATTTCCCCCTTCCGCGCCGCGACGTCCCGTGCGCCTCCAGGCCCGTGCCAGCTCCGGCGGGGGCGCCACGACGCGGAGGTGGGCGTAGTACCCGGCCGCGGCAAGGGGGAGGAGCGGCCAGAGGGCGGGGTCCAGGATCACGCTGACCCCGAGGCCCGCGGCGATCCCCAGCTGGATGACCCGCAGCTCGTTCCGCGTGACGGAGGCGAGGCTGCCGAGGTCCGTCCGGGCATGGACCACCGCGGCCGCCGCGGTGAGCCCCGCCCCCACGAGGAAGGCGGGATTGACGAGGAGGCCCAGGGCCGCGTACACGAGGGCTCCCGCTCCGGCCAGCGCCACCGCGTAGAGCCGCGACCGGCGCGGGCCCAGGACCACCACGGTCGTCCTCTTCGGTGGGCTCGCGACGGCATCCGCAGGGGCATCCTGGTAATGGTGCATCACGAGCATCGCGGTGCAGACGGACGCGTGGGCGGCGAGCGCGAGGACCGCGACCCAGGAGAGGGTGAGCGCCTGGATGCCGTAGGCGCCGAGCCCGGCCAGGAGGACTCCCGGGAAGCCGCCGAGCCACTCCCCGAGGAACGGGCGGTAGGCGGTGGCGAGGGGCGGCCACGTGTACGCCACACCGAGGCCGTAGCCTGCGGCGATGAGGAGGGCGAGCCAAGCGGCACGCGCCCAGGCCACGTAGGCGCCGAGGGCGACGACGGACGCGCTGGAGACGACGAAGACCTTCCAGAGGTCGCGTTCCCCGAGGAGCCCAAGGTTGCGGACCTTGCTCCCTCCGGACAGGGCGCGCGGCTGGGCGTCGCGGTCCGTGCCACTGCGCCAGTCGTAAATCTCGTTCAGGGAGTGGGTCACCCACCCCTGGATGAGCCCCGCGAGGGCCATCGCGACGACCAGAAGCCAGGGGTCGAAGCTTCCGGTCTGCCAGGCGGCGAGGGCCGTGCCGAGCGCCACCGAGGTGAAGGACCACAGGAGGACGGGGATGAGGCGGAACTCCAGGAACCAGCCCTTGGTCTTCGAGGGCCATGTGCCAGGATGCGCGGTTTCGGGCAACCGAATGACTATTGAGATAGTAAGATTAGGAACTTCCGTATTCTCGGGGCCCGATGATCGCGCCGCAAGGTCAGGTGACGGTTCGGGCTTGGGGCGGGTCGGTCCTCGACAAGCGGCTGTGGTACCTCCTCGCGGGGACCCGTGGCGGC
The DNA here is from genome assembly GCA_021788795.1 of Thermoplasmata archaeon. Taxonomy (GTDB): domain Archaea; phylum Thermoplasmatota; class Thermoplasmata; order RBG-16-68-12; family RBG-16-68-12; genus RBG-16-68-12. The sequence goes on from JAJYKG010000127.1 coordinate 4,015, forward strand.
CTGAACCGCGCGCGGATCCTCCACCTCCTGCGGGACCGCCCGTGCAACGCCAACGACCTCGCGGGGCGGCTTTCCCTGGACTACAAGACCGTCCGGCACCACCTGGACGTCCTTCGGGAGAACGACTGCGTCATGACCCTGGGGAACGACGGCTACGGCGTCCTCTACGCCCTCTCGCCGCGGCTCCAGAGTCACTTCGAGGACTTCGAGCTGATCTGGCGCCGACTGGGGGCCCAGGCGGAGTTGGGCAAAGAGCAAAGTAGGCTCTCCTCCCTGAAAACCGCCCGGGGATAGTCTGGCCCTCGGCTTGTTCTGGACCTTGGGCGTCGGGGTCGCCGCGGCGAGCGCGGTCTTCCTCTCTGCCCTCCTGTACGTCTACGCTCGGAACCACCGCCACCTGCAGTCCGCCTTCACCCTGGGCCTCGTCTTCTTCGCGGCCCTCCTGCTCTTCCAGTCCCTCGGCTCGATCTACTTCGACTGGATGATGGCCCAGGCCGGGGAGGGACCCAACGTGGCCGTCCCCATGCTCGCCCTCGACGTGGCGGAGCTCGTGGGCTTCGCCGCCCTCTTCTTCGTCACGTGGCGCTAGCTGGGGAGCGACGCGGTAATAAGGGGCCGGCGCTTAGCGGTCGCGAGGCGTCCGCGTGCTGAATTACCGCCCCATGGGGAAGACGGAGCTCGAGGTGTCCGAGGTCGGGTTCGGGCTGTGGAGCCTGGCCTCCGGGCGCTGGGGGACCTTCACCGAGGACCAGGCGGTGGACCTCCTCCGCATAGCCTACGACGCGGGCATCAACTATTACGACGTGTCGCCGCTGGACGGGAACGGCCTCGGGGAGCGGCTCCTCGGGAAGGCCTTCGCGGACAAGCGGGAACTCGTGATCCTCTCGACCAAGGTCGGCCTCGCCGACGGGCGCCGGGACTTCAGCCCCGCGGGAATCCGCAAGTCCGTGGACGAGAGCCTCGCCCGCTTGGCCACCACGTACATCGACGCGCTCCAGCTCCACTACCCGGACGCCGCCGCGGTCGCGAACCCCGCGGTCTGGCAGTCCCTCGAGGACCTCCGCAACGAGGGCAAGATCCGGTACTACGGGATTGCCCTGGGGCCGGGGCCGAGCGGTCTCGAGGAGGGGCGGGCGGCGATGCGCAAGTACGACCTCGCCCTCATCCAGGTGTACTACAACCTGCTCGAGCAGGAGCCGGGCCGGCGCTTCTTCCCGGTAGCCCTCGAGATCAAGCAATCCATGACGATCCGCGCGCCCCACGCGGGCGGCGTGCTCGAGGCGGACGCCGCGACCGCCTCCCGCTTCCCTGCGGACGGGGACCTCCAGGCCAAGGACGCAGCCTGGCTCGCGACGGCCTCGCAGCGGGCGGGAAACCTGCGCTGGATCCACGAGTCCAAGGGGATGACCATGGAGCAGGCGGCGCTCAAGTTCGTCCTCTCCGAGGAGACCGTGGCCTCCGTCCTGCCCAACATCTACCGGGAGGACCAGCTCGCGACGTACGCGGCCGTCGGGGATTTCGAGAACTTCTCCCAGTCCGAGCTCGCGGAGATCGCGGAGCAGTACCGCAAGGGATTCGGCGTCGCGTGAGGTCCCATGATCCTCGGGTACGTGGACTCGAGCGACCGCCTCTACGACCTCGGGTTCGCGACGCTCAAGATGCGGATGCGCGTGGTCTCGGAGGGCGGCTCGACGTCCGTGCGGTTCTCCAGGGCCTCCGGCGAGGGGGAGGTCCCGTACCCCGTCCTCGCCGAGGCCGACGTGACCGCGTCCCTGGCGATGGACCACGACGGCCACGCCGTGCCGCTCCTCCGGCCCGTCGAGGGCCGCGGCTACCTCCACGACGGCGGCCTGCTCTTCGTCGCGGCTCCGCGGAAGCGCGATCCGGAGGAACCTGGGTTCTACCTCGTCAACGTGCGCGCGATGCCGAGCGCCGTCCACTTCTTCTTCGAGGATCAGGGAGGCACGGAGATCGTCTCGGTCCCGCGGGACGAGATCCTCCGGTCCGAGTCGCGCGCCCGCTCCGTGGCGGTCACGGTGAGCGCGGAGAGCGTCGCCCTGCCGAAGGAGAAGATCGCCTACGTCCTGGAGCTGGAACCCGTGGCCCGCGCCGCGGGGCTTCTCCGGTCCCTGCCGATGTCTCGGTGAGCGCGACAAAAGCCTTACAACGAACGCGCAGGTTGGCGCGCCGAGGTCGCTCATGTCCTACGACATCGGGAACCTGGGCCTGAAAGGCGGCGAGAAGAAGCGGACCTGGCTCTACGTCGGCGTGGCCGTGGTCGTGATCGTCGTCGTGGTCGTCGCGCTGTTCCTCGCCAAAGTGAGCTAGGCGCGCGGCGCCGCCCCTCCGCCGATAGGCCCCGCCTCCCGGTGCACCTTCCCGCCGGGGTTTCCTCAAGCGAGGGAATCACCGCTGATACGCACGCCGACATGATGAAAGGC
>JAJYKG010000128.1 GCA_021788795.1 Thermoplasmata archaeon
GCTGGGCCGATCAAAGGGAACGGTGACATACCATCTGAACCGCCTTGTGGAATCAGCGGTCCTGAGACGCCGTGGAGCTTCTCCGGACGACCTGTACGAGCTGGTTGAACCCGTCCGAGTCGTTGCGCTCCTGACCACATTCTCATCGAGCTTCGTTGACTATGTTGATGGCTTCGCGCGGCTGTGGCTGAACCTGAGGGAGCCACCGGCGTCAACTTCGGACACGCAGTAGTCGGAAACCTCCGCTTGCGACACGGACGCGAGAGGACCGAACCCAAAGCCGATCTAACTGAGAGCATCGAGAAGGTCGCCCGGCGGGAGTCGACGGAAGGCAAGAAGCCTTTATTTGACCGCGTCACATTCAACGCCGAGGCTCGGGTCGCCTAGCATGGATAGGGCTCCGGCCTCCTATCATCCGAACGTGACGGGTGGGAGAGAGCCGGTTGTCTGGGGTTCGAATCCCCACCCGAGCGTTTCTGACCGCCCGCCAGACGGGCGCTTGGGGTCAGGATAGGGCAGCGGCCTCCTAAGCCGCAAGCCGCGGGTTCGAATCCCGCCCCGCGCGTCTCACCGTTCCCGCGTCATCCGGATGGAGACCAGGGCCAGGAGCGCGGCCGCCGCCATCCGGGCGAGGGAGGCGACGAAGGTCCCGGTGGCGTCGCGCAGGGATCCGCCGAGACCCGGCGAGATCGCGCCTCCGATGAGGCGGACCGTGTTCATGAGCGCATACGCCGAACCGGTGAACCGGGGCGGCATGATCGGCGCCGAGAGGACGTGGTACACGCTGAGGGGGAATTGGGCGAGGAGGCCGCCGAGGACGAGGAGCGGTATGCCGCAGAGTCCGAGGAAGGGAATCGCGAGGCTCGCGGCGATCGTGACCGCGAAGGCGACCATGGGGATTCGCCTCTTGTCGGCGGCGAAGCGCCTTTCCTGCAGGTAGCTGCCGACGGGCCGCGAGAGGATCCCGGCGGGGACCGCGGCGGAGAGCAGGCCCAGGACCCCGGCCGCGGTCACGCCTTCCCGCTGGAGGACCGTCGGCGTCCAGCTGGAGACGAAGATGTACGCGGCGTGGCTGCAGGCGAAGACCGCGCCCACCTTCCACAGCTCCCGGCTGCGGAAGGCCGCGAGGGAGTCCCGCATCGTGAATCGCGCGGTCTCCTGGGGAGGCAGGCTCCGCGCGAAGTATGCGAAGAGGGGGAGGAGGCCGAGCCACGGGAGCGTGAAAGCGATGTACACCGCGGGCCAGCCGAACGCCGCCGCGACCGCGGGTCCCAAGAGGGTCCCGAGGGCCGTCCCCGCGGGCGGTCCGCTTAGGAAACGCCCCATGGCCCTCCCCGACGTGCGGGAAAAGGCGCGGGACACGAGGAACGCGGACGGGGCGAAGGTGAAGGCCACACGGATGCCCGCCAGGAAGCGGAGGGCGAGGATCGTGTCGTACTGCGGGAATACGCAGGTCAGGGCGCTCAGGCCGACGACCGCGAGGGTGGCGACGACGATGAGCCGCCGCGGATCCCTCCGGTCGTTCACGTAGCCGGCGGGGAGCTGGAGCCGGAGGGCCATATCAGGCCGCGGCCGGCGGACGGAGGGATTCAGCGCTTCCTCGCACGCGGCCTCGACGAAGGTCGCGTGCGCCGGTCCTGCGACTTGGTCGCGGCCGCCCCCTGCGCCAGGAGCCTGACCGCGGCGGACTGCGGGTCCGTCTTCCGGGCGACCACCTCGCCCACGAGCGCCTCGAAGCCGGCGCCCGTGGGCCCCTCCCGGACGCGGGTAGCCAGGATGCGCCGCGCGTTCTCCAGGATCTCCTGTCGGGCCCGCGCCCGCTCGCGGGCCTCCCAGCGTCCGGAGGACTCCAGGAACGCGCGGTGCCGGCCGATGGCGTCGGCGAGCTCGTCAATCCGCGAGCCCTTGAGGGCGGATGTGCGGACGATGGGCGGGCGCCAGCCGTCGCGCTCCTCGATCTGGAACCGGAGGTTCGCCACGAGGACGTCCGGGTCCGCGAGATCGCACTTGTTGACCACGTAGACGTCCCCGATCTCGAGGATGCCCGCCTTCATCGTCTGGACCGCGTCCCCCGTGAAGGGCATCTCCACGACCACGGTCGTGTGCGCGCGGCCCGCGATCTCGACCTCGCTCTGCCCCGCGCCGACGGTCTCGACGAGGACGAGGTCCATGCCCATCGCATCGAGGACGCGCACGGCGTCGAAGGTCGCGAGGGCGAGGCCGCCGGCGTGGCCGCGCGTGGCCATGGAGCGGATGAAGACGCCCGGGTCGATGCCCGTGTCCGCCATGCGGATGCGGTCACCGAGGACCGCGCCGCCCGAGTACGGGGACGTCGGATCGACGGCCACCACGCCGACCTTCTTGCCCCGGGACCGCAGGTCGCGCACGAGGCGGTCGATCAGCGAACTCTTGCCCACGCCCGGCGCGCCCGTGAACCCGACGTAATGGGCGCGGCCCGTGTGCGGGTAGACGAGGGCGAGGGCCTCCGCAGCCTCGGGCTCGTCGTCCTCGATCAGGGAGATGAGCTTCGCGGCCGCGCGCTTGTCCCCGGCCAAGAGGTCCTCCACGAGGCCCCGGACCGACGGCGCGGCGGGCCGCGACGGCACGGCCTCACGCACCCTTCGCCGAGCCGGCCTTCTCGAAGAAGGCGACGATGTCCCGGAGCGGCGTCCCGGGGCCGAAGACGGCCTTGATGCCTGCCTTCCGGAGCTTCGGGATGTCCTCCTCCGGGATGATGCCGCCGCCCGCGACGACGATGTCGGAGGCGTGGCGCTTCCTCAGGAGCTGCACGACCTCGGGGAAGAGGGCCATGTGCGCGCCGCTCAGGCAGGACAGCCCGATCGCGTCCACGTCCTCCTGGATCGCGGCCTCCACGATGTCCTCCGGGGATTGCCGCAAACCGGTGTAGATGACCTCCATGCCTGCGTCGCGGAGGGCGCGGGCGATCACCTTCACGCCCCGGTCGTGGCCGTCGAGCCCGGGTTTCGCCATGAGCACGCGGATCTTCTTCGCCATCGATGACACCTCAGTACAGGAGGGGCTCTTCCCACACGCCGAAGCACTCGCGCATCACGTCGCAGATCTCGCCGAGCGTGGCACGGGCGCGGACCGCGTCGAGGATCCGCGGCATCGTGTTCACGTCCTCGTCCTCGCACGCCTTCCGGAGGCGGTCGAGGGACGCCTCCCACTTCTTCCTGTCCCGCATGCGACGCAGGCGGGCGAGGCGGCCCAGCTGGGCGTTCAGGGACGCTTGCGTCACCCGGAGGGGCTCGACCTCGGACTGCTCGTCCACGACGAAGTCGTTGACGCCGACGATGATCCGCTGCTTGTCCTCGATCTCCCGCTGGTAGCGGTACGCGGAGTTCGCGATCTCCTGCTGGATGAACCCTTTCCGGATCGCGGCGATCACCCCGCCGAACTCCTGGATGCGGTCAAAGTAGCGGTACGCCTCTTCCTCGAGCTCGTCCGTCAGCGCCTCGAGGTAGTACGAGCCGCCGAGCGGGTCGACCGTGTTCGCGACGCCGCTCTCGTGGGCGAGGATCTGCTGGGTGCGGAGCGCGATGCGGACCGCCTTCTCGTTCGGCACCTGGTAGGCCTCGTCGTAGCTGTTCGTGTGCAGGGACTGCGTCCCGCCGAGGACCGCGGCGAGCGCCTGGATCGTCGTCCGGACGATGTTCACCTCCGGCTGCTGGGCCGTCAGGGAGACGCCCGCAGTCTGGGCGTGCGTCCGGAGGAGCCAGGAGCGCGGGTTCTTCGCGCCGAAGGTGTCGCGCATCTCGCGCGCCCAGATGCGGCGGGCCGCGCGGTACTTCGCGATCTCCTCGAAGAGGTCGTTGTGGGCGTTGAAGAAGAAGCTCAGGCGCGGCGCGAAGGCGTCCACGTTCAGGCCGCGGTCGACACCCCACCGAACGTACTCCATGCCGTTCGCGAGGGTGAAGGCGAGCTCCTGCCCGGCGGTGGCCCCGGCCTCGCGGATGTGGTAGCCACTGATCGAGATCGTGTTCCACTGGGGCACCTCCTTCGCCCCGAACGCGAAGGTGTCCACCACGAGCCGCATGGACGCCTCGGGAGGGAAGATCCACTCCTTCTGGGCTTCGTACTCCTTCAGGATGTCGTTCTGGATCGTGCCGCGGAGGGACGTCATCGGCACGCCCTGCTTCTCGGCCATCCCGAGGTACATGGCCCAGATCACGTCCGCGGGCGCGTTGATCGTCATCGAGGTGCTGATCTTACCGACGTCGATGCCGCGGAACAGGATCTCCATGTCATCCAGGGAGGAGACCGCGACGCCGCAGGTGCCGAACTCGCCCTTCGCCGGTGGCGCATCCGTGTCGTAGCCGTAGAGCGTGGGCATGTCGAAGGCCACGCTGAGGCCGGTCTCCCCGTGGGAGATGAGGTACTTGAACCGCTTGTTCGTGTCCTCCGCGCTCCCGTAGCCGGCGAACATCCGCATCGTCCACAGGCGTCCGCGGTACATGGTCGGGTGGATGCCGCGCGTGTACGGGAACTCGCCCGGCTCGCCCAGCCGCTCCTCGAATGGCTTGTTCCGCAGGTCGAGGGGCGTGTAGAGGCGCTTCACGGGCCGGCTCGAGGTCGTCACGAACTCCCCGCGGCGTTCGGGCAGCGCCCGGAGGGCCTCCTTGAGCGTCGTGGCCTCCCACTTCCGGAGGCGCGCTTCCAGGTCACGGGAGTCGTCCGGTTCGGACATGGCCCTTCAGGAGGCTTTGAAGCAAGGGCGGCTATAAGACCATTGCGACCGAACGATTCACTCGAGCTTCGCGGTCTCCACGACCGTCTTGGCGAGGCTCTGGAACGCCTGCTCCACGTTGGCCCCGGTCTTCGCGGACGTGTAGAGGATGGGGCACTCGTACGCCCGGAGGGTGTCGGAGGCCTCCGTCTCCTCCATCTCCCGCCGCTCGACCAGGTCGACCTTGTTCCCGAGGGCGTACACCGGGATGGACCCGACGCTCTCGCGCACGCCGTCGATCCACTTCGTGAGGTCGCGGAGGGTCGCCTTCTTCGTGACGTCGAAGACGGCCAAGATGCCCTTCGCCCCGTGGAAGTAGGCCTCCTTGAACAGCTGGAGGAAGGTTCGCTTGCCCATGATGTCGAGGATCATGAGGTCCACCTGGACCGGGCGGTCCTCGAAGGAGCCGAGGCTCACGGTCTTCTTCGAGACGACCGCGCCCAGGGTGCGGATGTAGGACTCGTCGAAGGCTCCGGACACGAAGCGGTGGATGAGGCTCGTCTTCCCGACGCCCTCCTCGCCCACCAGGCAGATCTTGAACTTGTAGGTCTTCGACTCCGCGTTCATCCGGGGCCTCCCAGACGTTCTCCCGCCTGATACCAGGGCTCGGCTTATAACGCCTTGGCTTCGATTCTCAGCCTTGCAAAGCCACGGGCTCGAAACCCTCGATGTCGAGGATGGTTCCCGTGCGGGCCTCTTTCGGCTTGAGCTTCGCACGGACGGCCAGGCCCGTCTTCGCCGCCTCCGGCGGGACGAGGAGGCGATGGATGAGACCACCCTCCTGGATTCCCTTGAAGGTCACGAAAGCAAAGACCTCGGGAGCCGGAAGTGGCTTGCCGCGGCGGTCGACGCGCGCGACGGTCACGGCCGCCACGCGGCCCTCCGCCGGCACATCGACGTACTCCGTGAGCTCGGTGAAGCAGCCCTCGCAGAACATCCGCGGGGGAAGCTGGTTCACCTTGCACACCGGGCAGTGGACCGCGAGGATCCGGCCCTCGTCGCGGAGCGCCTTGAAGAACGTCTCGCCCGCGATCCCGCTCGTGTAGATGTAGTCCATGGACATGTCGATGTCCCAGTGCCGCAGGCGCTTGACGTCCGTGGTCCGCTGGAGGAAGGTCATGCCTCTCCCTCCTTGAGCGGGCGGAAGTAACGGATGTCGAGCACGCTCCCCTCGCGCTCCTCGGCGGGCTTCCAGACGGCCTTGACGCGCATGCCGATGCGGATCTCGTCCTTCGTCATCTCGCCGAAGTAGTGCATCATCCCCATCTTCGGGGACGCGCCGTCCAGGCTCACCACGCCCACGAGGATGGGCTCCGTGATCCGCTTCGCGTCCTGATCCAGGTACGAGATGGAGAAGGTCTCGATCGTGCCCGTGTCGCGGATGTACCGCCACTCGTCCGTGGGACGGTAGCATTCCTCGCAGAACATCCGCGGCGGGAACAGGATCCGCTTGCAGCCGTTGCACGTGCGCGCGATGAGCTTGCCGTTCTGCAACTCCTCCAGGAAGCGGCTCATGGCCTCGCCCGCGGAGAACTCGTACCGCGCGTCCGGCCGGGAGCGCACCTGCGTGACCTTGCCCTCGTAGAAGTCCTTGGAGTGCAACTCGACTCCGGGGAACTTCGCGATCCTCGACGTCATGCTTTCATCACCACCACGGAACCGTACT
>JAJYKG010000129.1 GCA_021788795.1 Thermoplasmata archaeon
ACGTGGGCCCTCCGGGGCCCACCCCTTTCCTTTCCGTTTCCTCCCTTTTCACCGCATCCCGTCTTCCCGGGGAATTGCCGCGGCTCCGCACTCGCGAAGGGTTATGGAGGGCCGCCGCCATCGAGTGCCTCCGGGTGAGGGGGCATGGGCGACGAGGAGGAGCTCTTGGCGGCCGTCCGGGCGAACGACGCCGTGAGCGTGCGGACGGTCCTGGGCCGGAACCCGTTCATCGCGCGCGCGAAGACGCCGAACGGGACGATGGTCCTGACCGCGGCGTACCAGGGCGCGGAGGCGGCGCTCGCCGCCCTCCTGGAGCGCGTGCAGGAGGACGAGCTCAACGTCTACGAGGCCTCGGCCCTCGGCCGCCCCGCGCGGCTCAAGACGATCCTCGGCCAGTCCCGGCTCAAGGTGAACCAGCCCAACCCCGAGGGCTTCACGCCCCTCGGCCTCGCGGCCTTCTTCGGGCACGCGGACGCGGTCAAGGTGCTCCTGGACTACGGCGCCACGGCCGACCTGAAGGACCAGAGCCGCTTCGGCAACACGGCCCTCGACGCCGCGGTCGCATCGAACCACGCCGACGTCGTGCGCGTCCTCCTGGCCGCGGGGGCGCCGGTGAACGTGCGTGACGCATCCGGCTACACGCCCCTGCACAAGGCCGCGGGCAACGGGAACGTGGAGATTGCGCGTATGCTCGTGGAGCGCGGGGCCGACGTGGCCGCCACGCGGGACGGCGGTGCCACGCCCCTGGCGGACGCGCTGGCGCAGGGGCACGCGGACGTCGCGGAGCTCCTCAAGGCGCACGGGGCGGCGTAGGCCGGGGACGCCTCAGAGGCGGCCGACGACCTCGCCGATGCGACGCACGGCCTCGGAGATCGTCTCGCGCGAAGCCGCGTACGAGAGCCGCTGGTGGCCCGCGCCCGCCTCGCCGAACGCGCTGCCGGGGGTGACGGCCACCTTGGCCTCCTTGAGGAGCTTCTCCGCGAGCGCCGCGTCGTCCAAGGGCACGTCGAACCTGGGGAAGACGTAGAACGCGCCCGCGGGCTTGAAGCACGAGACCCGGTCCATCTTCGCGAGCTCCCTCATGACGAGGTCCCGCCGCGCGCGGAACTCGGCCACCATCTCCCGGAGCGGCTCCGTCGGACCGCGGAGGGCCGCGACGCCGGCCTTCTGCGCGAAGGCCGTGGCGCACGTGATCGAGTGCTCCTGGACCTTGGAGATCTCCTTGAAGATGGGCTTCGGGGCGACGAGCCAGCCGAGCCGCCATCCCGTCATCGAGTACGTCTTCGAGAAGCCGTTCACGGTGACCGTGCGGTCGAACATCCCGTCCAGGGAGGCGGGGGACACGTGCTCGCCCTCGTAGAGGATCTTCTCGTAGATCTCGTCGCTCACGACGACGAGGTCGTGGTCCTGCGCGAGGTCCGCGATCCCCTTCATCGCGCCGCGCGGGTAGACCGAACCCGCGGGGTTCGAGGGTGAGTTGAGCATGATGAACCGCGTCCGCGGCGTGATGAGCTCCGCGAGGTCATCCGGGTTCGGCACAAAGCCTTGCTCGTCCGCGGCGCGCACGGGGACGGGTTTCGCGCCCGCGAGGACGACCATGGGGCCGTAGGACACCCAGCCCGGGTCCGGGATGATCGCCTCGTCGCCGGGGTCGAGGAGGGCCATGCAGGTCATGAAGAGCGTGTGCTTCGTCGGCGCGATGAGGACGTTCTCCGGCTTCGCGGGGATGCGGTTCTCCTTCACGGACTTCTCCGCGACGGCCTCGCGGAGGTCCTTGAACCCGGTGGCGGGCGTGTACTTCGTGAACCCGTCGTCGAGGGCCTTCTTCCCCGCCTGGACGATGTGCGCGGGGGTGGGAAAGTCCGGCTCGCCGATGGACAGGGAGAGGATCTTCTCGCCCCGGGCCTTCAGCTCGGTGACCATGTCGCTGATGCGGACGGTCGGCGAGGACTCGACCGAAGTCACGCGCGTCGCGAAGTGGACCATGGGGTGCGGAAGGGACGTTCGGTAGAAAAGGTTGACCGGAGGCGTTCCAAGCTCCCGAGCGCCGACCCGATCCCCAGGATGTCGGAGCACGTCCGCCGCCCCTCCGAGCGAAAAAGCGTCAATCCAAGGCCGCCCCTCTCGGGAGCTGGAGGGGAATCGTGGAACCGGCATCTGCGCCTACGGCGGGAGAGAGAGCGGACAGCGGTCCGGGATCGGGAGCGTTGGGGACGGTACCGCTGCTCGCGCGAGGTCTGATCGCCCTAGGCGGGATCGTCGCCTTCGTGGGATTCGTGAACGTGGGCTACGGGCGTTCCCAGCCAATCCCGGTCGTGCTGGGGTTCGCGGATCTGAGCCCGGACGTCGCCGGCGGCTTCGTCGCGGTCGGAATCGGGGTGTTGATGGGGTTCCGGGGCTCCGCCGCGAAGGGGCTCGGCCCTGACGTACGCGAGACGGCTACGCGCCCGCTCCCCGCGGTATCCGGGGGGTTGGCTCCCATCCGCACGTGTCCGAACTGTGGCGTGCACACCGACCTGAACGTTTGTCCCGGGTGCGGTCACAGGGTGGACGCCTCGCCCGGGGCGTAGGCGCCGGGGCTTCGCCTCGGGGCCGGGTAGAACCCCCTTCCGACGGCGCCGCGGGGACGCACGCCCCACCGAAGACGGCCTTCTGGCGTCCCTCAAGCCGAGGCTGCATGCGCCTGCTTCCTGCCGATGCCAACCGCTACGGCCGTGTCCACCAGGAACGCGACGAGGGCCACGCCATTGAGCAATGCACCCCATTGCCGGATGGGTTCCGATGCAGTCCAATCCCCCGCGATCCGCATCGCGAGCCCGACGTGAAGCAGGATCAGGTGCCCGTAGAACCAAGGTCGGTACGGTAGCGGCAGCCCGAGCACGGCGGGGAAGATGATGGGCGCGTGGGCGAAGATCATGGAGATGACGAAGCCCAGGAACACCGCGTGGAGCATCGCGTCGTAGACCAAGGGGAAGGGAGCGAGCGCGGAGAGGCTCACGAAGATTCCACCGAGCCCGAGCCACACGTACCCGGGCAAGAGGGCTGCGGCGATGAACCGACTCAGTCCCTTCTGACGAATCTGGATCCTCGCGATGTCGAACCGCAGCAGCCAGCCGGACAGTCCCAGGAGCGCAATCCCGGCCAAGACGGCTCCTGCGCCCAACTGGAACGCGGTCCATGCGGCTCCGACGATGAATGCGTCCGCGAGGAGCAGGAACGCCACGGTGGCCCCGCGCGGCAGGCGGAGCACGCGGCTCAGCTCGAGCCGCTCTCCCGCGATGATCAGCACCAGGAAGGCCATCCACCACAGGATGACCGCGTCCAGGTCCAGGTCCGGGTAGGACGCCAGCCAGAGGACGTTTCCCGCGACCCAAGCCGCGGCGCCCAGGAGCATGACGGCCGTGGAGGGATTCGGCTGGCGGGACAGGATGACCGCGAAGAGGGCGGCCAAGACCACGCTCCCGAGGACGATGAGCAGCGGTCCGACCCAGAGCGTCGTCGCCACGAGCACCAGGGCCCCCGCCGCGGTCAGCGCGGGCGCGGCGTATCCCCATCGCTTTCCCAGCGCCGCCGCTCTCTCCACCGCGATCAGCGTGCCGACGAAGCCGGAGACCATGAGCGGGCCGTGGGCGAGCCAGAAATCCTGCGTCAAGGTGGGCCAGGGCCATCCGACGCGGACGAGCCCGGCCCAGATTCCCAGGATGAGGGAGACGAAGGAGACGGCCAGGAGAGGCATCGCGAGGCGGCGGGAGGCCATGGGCGGACCTCCTCTGGGAAGTTCGGTGGACCGAAAGAGGCTTGCCCGTACAGGTTCGGGTCTTGTGCCCGACCAGGCACGACAGGTTCAGCGGTGCGCGAAGTACGCGCGGACCTCCGCATGGCTCACGTGGTCGATCCGCGCGAAGCCCACGCGCTCGAACTGGACGACGTCGTCCACCTTGAGGGAGGCCACCTCGGGCTCCGCGAGGCCGTGGGACTCGAACCCCGTGGGCATGACGACGTGGGTCTGGACGCCGCCGTGGCTCACCCACTGGACCTTGGGGATGTCCTTGTTCTCCAGGGACACGAACGTCGCGCGGTGGTCCAGGACCACGTTGCAGAAGTCCTTGAGCCGGACCTCCTGCCCCCGGAACCGCTCGAAGTCCTCTTTGGCCACGTGGAACTTCGGCCCCACGGGGACGGTCCGCCTCCCGCGGCCCGGGAAGTCGGGATGCAGGGGCGGATGGGCCGCCTCCGTCGGCGGGAGCCCGTGGATCTCCAGGGTCACGGGTTCCGGCACGAAGAAGTACCGGTTCGCGTGCTCGTCGACGAGCTTCCGGTTCTCCGCGTAGAGGGTCTCCGCCGCGACCTCGATGTCGTTGAGGCTCAGCCCGAAGTCGAGGACGAAGTCTCGGAGGGCCGCGGGCCGGAGGCCGCGCCGGCGCAGGGACTGGAGGGACCACGTCCTCGGGTCGTCGATCCCCGTGAGGCGGCCCTCCGCGATCTCCCGCCGGTAGCGGGACTTGGAGAGCTCGAGGTCCTTGAACCGGAGGATGCCGAAGTGGACGAAGGCGGGACGGGGCTGCACCTGGAAGAGGTCCCACAACCGCGTCTCCATCTGGTCCTCGATGACGAGGTCCTTGCCGCGAATGACGTGCGTCACGCCGAGGAGATGGTCGTCCACGGCCCAGGAGAACTCGAGCATGGGCCAGACGTGGTACCGCGTGCCCACCCGCGGATGGTCGCGGTTCGAGACGCGGAAGAGGACGCGGTCGCGGAACGCGGGGTTCGGGTCCTGCATGTCCGTCTTGAGCCGCAGGACCGCTCCGCCCTCCTCGTACTCGCCGTCGAGCATCGCCTTCCACATCGCGATCGTCTCGTCCGCGTCCTGGACGCGGTGCTCGCACGCCCGCCCGGCCTCGCGGTTCTTCCGCAGGGTCTCGGCGTCGCAGGTGCACGCGTACGCCGCGTCGAGCTCGAGGAGCTTCTCGGCCCACTCGTAGTGCGTCGGGATGCGGTCGCTCTTGTACACGATGTCGTGGTACGTGATGCCGAGCCAGTCCAGGCCCTCCTTGACCTGGTCGTAGGCCTCGGGGAGGACGGGCTTCTCCTCGGAGCCGATCGTGTCGTCGAACGCGAGGATGAGCTTGCCGCCGTACCGCTTGACGTACGCGTCGTTGAGGACGAACGCGCGGGCGTTGCCGATGTGGAGCGGCCCGGACGGGTACGGCGCGAGGCGGCCGACGACCTTCCCGTCCTCCGCCCCGGGGAGCGGCGGGAGTTCCTTCGGGCCCGTCTCGCCCTTCGGCTTCTCGAGGAGCTCCGGGGCGATCTGCGCGAGGGCGTCCTTCTGCCCCTCGGACGAGAGGGCGTTCACCTCGGCGACGACGCGCTCGACCTCGGCGGCGAGCTCTCGGGCGCGTGGCCGCAGGGAGGCGTCCTCCGCGAGGAGCTTGCCGAGGACGGCCTTCGGCTCGGCCTTGCCGCCATGGAGGACCGCGTTCTGGAGCGCGTACTTCCGCGCGGATTCGACGGGCACGGACCGCCGAACCGGGTGCGGCTATTTAGACTTCTGGCGGGAGGAAGCCGCCGCGGGGAAACTATAAACGACGCGCGGAGGCTGCGGGGTCGTGGGATCCCGGAGGACGACCGTCGCCCTCCGACGGCGCGCGGCGATCGCGTTGGCGGTGTGGGCGGTCGCGTTGACGATGCTCGCGGTGGCCGCCGCGCTCCCCGGGGGGCCCACGGCGCGCCTCACGGTCGACAACGCGTACCCCGCGGTCGGCGAGGTCGTCCACTTCAATGCGTCCGCGAGCGAGGGGCACGATGCGGGCAACGGGAGGATCGTCGCGTACCGCTTCGCCTTCGGGGACGGCCAGATGACCGCGTGGCAGACGTCCCCGCTCGCCGACCATGCGTACGCAGCCGCGGGCACCTACGTTGCGAACGTGACGGCCGTGGACCACCGCGGCGAGACCGGGACCGCATCGGCGACGATCCATGCGGGAGCGACGCCTCCGCCTCCCACGCTGACGCCGGATCTCGTCCCCATCCAGGCCCGATTGAGCCCTGCGACGCCACGCGTAAACGAGTCGGTCAACGTGACCGTGGTGGTCCTGAATCGAGGGGGCACGGCCGCGAACGCCGCGACCCTTGTCGCCTACGATGTTCCGCAGAACGCGAGCAGCGCGATCGTGGGAACCGAGACGCTGTCGGGCCCCGTCGCAGCCTCCCACACCGCATCGGCGGCGATCGGACCGTTCGTCTTCCACTCCACGGGGAACCACACCCTGCGCCTCGTCGTGATGAACGTCACACCCCCGGAGACCGGCACCTCGAACAACGAGCTCGACCTCCGCATCGCGGTCCTCCCTGCGACGGTGCCGACACCGCCC
>JAJYKG010000130.1 GCA_021788795.1 Thermoplasmata archaeon
CCTGTAGGACTTCACCGGCGTCACCCAGTCCGTCTCGGGGTCCGTCTTCCCGGTCTTGTAGTCGAAGTGACCCTGGTGCCACGGACACTCAAGCCAGCCGTCGACCAGGGCCCCCTCCCCGAGCGGACCGCCCTCGTGCGTGCAGACGCCGTCGATGCAGTAGAACTTCCCGTCCTTGCGGACGAGGGCGAACGCTTTCTTGCCGATCTTGGCCTTGCCCACGCGACCCTCGGCGATGCTGGATTCCGGGATGGCCTTCTCGAACGTCATGGGATACGGCACGCCAGACCGGTATCTGCTCTTTCGGCATTCCCGCTCGCTTTCCCGAGCGGGACCCTCCCTGGACCCCGGGGCCGCGGGTTCATCCGGTTTTCGCTTTTCGGCCACGGGAAACCGGCCGGGGTCGCCGCCCCTCGGGGCCGGAATGGGACACCTTCATCAGGCCAGGTGCCGTGGTCAAGGGTTGACCGTGGCCCAGGAGGGGGAAGCTGTGTCGACACCGCCCACGTCTGCAACGCCCGCCCCGGAGACGAACGGACCCATCCCGGCCGCCCGGAAGGGGCATGCGGGCTCCTGGATCGCGGTCCTCGTGGCCGTCATCGTGATCCTTGCCGCGGGCCTCTCGTACTACTACCTCGTCTACCTGCCGGGGACGCGGAGCTCCACGCCCTTGCTGGAGGAGGCAGGGTTCACGGACGGGTCCGTCGTGACCTTCGTGTACAACGGCACGGACACCTTCCTGTGCGAGCCTTCGATGAGCGTGATGTTCCCAAACGACCCGACGGCCTCGGCCGCCGCGGCGACGACCCCGTGCGAGGTCGGCAACGCGAGCCAGAACGCGGTCTCCCAGGTGCCCGAGTGGGTCCTGGTCCCCGCCTACGCGGGCCTCTCCATCTTCGGCGTCACCGCCCTGGGGGCGAACGCGCGCGGCTTCCCGGCAGTCAACGGGACGGCGCTCCCGACGGACTGCGGCGCGGGAGGATCACCCACGGCCTGCGTAGACCACCCGACCTACCTCTACTCCCCGCTCTTCGTCGCGGTGGAGGACCACCTCAACCTCACGAACGGCTACGGCGGCTTGCCGCGTGGGGTGCTTCCCACGCCGGCCCATGACCACCTCCTGGACACCGGGACGAAGTACCCGAACGTCGAGTGGGGCACGATCGCGGTTCTCGTGCTCGACCCGAACATCCTGCCGAACCGCTCCACGGGCACGTGCGCGGCCACGGTGCCCTCCAACCTCTCCAGCCCGACGGGGAACTGCCTCACGAGCCTGAACGCGCTCGAGGCCGCGCTCACGACGTGCTCGAGCGCCGCGGCGAACTTCAACGCCGCGGCCAAGAACCCGATCTGGCAGACCCTCGTCTCCGTCGGCGTGTCGCCGTGCGCCCAGGTCTTCGTGCCCGGGGCGAGCTCCGCCGCGCAGATCAGCCATCTGAACGCGAACCTCTACATCCCCTTCCTGGTGCAGCCTGGGGCCCCGGCCTCGTTCCCGAGTTGAGCCTGCCGGGTCTCGGGGTCCGCAGGGTCTCGCAGCAGCGGATGCGTTCCCTTCCCGGCCGAGGGCCCGTCGTCCGACCCGATTTGCACCATCTTCATTTCGCGGACCCGCGTAACGCGACCATGGACGGAATGCCAGCTCCTCCGGGACGCAACGTGCAGGACCTGGGACTCTGCGTCGTGGAAGACTCGTGCCGCGCACGAGGCCATCGCATCGCGCGGGCCTCGATCGCCCGCTCCTCGAACGACCGCACGACCGTGGACGAGATCTGCCTGGACTGCACCGAGGCCGCGGGACGGCTCGAGGGCCTGCGTCTGTGGCACAGTGTGTGCCCGTGCTGCTTCTCCACCGCCTTCCCGGACGGCCTGCCGAACCTCCCGCGCACCCACGCCGCGAGCGGGCACCCCTCGCACCATCACTGACCGGGCGGCTCTTCCATGGCGACCGAGGCACCCAGGCCGAGGGGCACCGTGGCCCCGGACGACCGCGAGGCCCGCAGCCCCGTGGAATGGGAGGCCGCGGTCCTCGCAGTCCGCGACGAGACGCCCACGGTGAAGACCTTCCGCTTCGAGCGCCCCGACGTCCCGTTCACGTTCCGCCCGGGGCAGTACATGGCCGTGCGCATCGGCGGCGTGGACGACCCGCGGGGCGACTCCCGGACGTTCTCGATCTCCTCGAGCCCGAGCGACCTCGACGGGATTTCGGTGACCACGCGCCTCGGCCCGAGCCCGTTCAAGCAGCGCCTCTTCCGCCTCGAGGCCGGGGAGGACGTCAACCTCTGGGGACCCTTCGGCAGCTTCGTCCTCGAGCCGAACCACCCCGCGGTCCTCCTGGGCGGCGGGATCGGTGTCACGCCGTTCCGCAGCATGATCCGCTTCGCCGCGGTGGAGCGGCGCGACCAGGTCATCGTCCTCCTCTACTCGAGCCGCACGAGCGAGGAGGTCGTCTACCGCCGCGAGTTCGAGGACCTCGCGCGGACGTGGCCGAACTTCCGGCCGATGCTCTGCGTGAGCCGCCCCGAGGAGTCGAAGGAACCGTGGCCGGGCCGCACGGGCCACGTGGACGCCGCGCTCGTCCGCGAGGGCCTCGCGGGCCTCCGTCATCCGGTGTGCTACATCTGCGGTCCTCCGGGCATGGTCCAGGGACTGCACGCCATCCTCGCCCGCGAGATTCGCCTGCCGCCGGGCCAGATCCGCACGGAGTCGTTCACCGGGTACTGAGACGCGCGACCCTGAGTCCCACCGCGAATTCGGGAAGGTATAAGGAACCGGGCGCGGTGATGGACCGAGGAGGCCGTGACGATGAAGACCGACCTGCATCCCATCGAGCAGGAGATTTCCCGGACGAAGGCGGAACTGAACGAGCTGTTCCGGCAGATGAGCCTCGCGTCGCGGCGCGGGGACGCGTCGGAGGCCCGGCGCCACCAGCTCGCGCTCCTGGAGAAGGGGCGGGAGAAGATCTGGACGATCGCGCGGTACGTGGAACCGGTCAGCCCGCCCGTGGCCCGGGACCTCGGGCGCTGGCGGTCCCAGATAACGGAGCGCCTCGGCGTGGTGCGGTCCTCGTCCGACCCGGCGGTCCTCCAGCGCTGGGTCGCGCAGGAGCTCGTGCCGCACCTCCGCCGCAGCGAGCAGGTCGCCCACCTGCTGGCGACGACCACCCGCAGACGAGGGAGGAAGCCGGCAGCGCCGTTCTCCTGGCCCGTGGTTCCCGCTGCGGCCGGAGACGGGTCCGGAGGCAGGGCTCCGAGGAGTCCTACGAGGAACCGTCCATAGTCCGGCGGTCGAGCCGGCGGCGCGCTTGGACGCCTCAGCGGACGATGAGGACCGAGCACGGGGCGCGGGCCACGAGGCCCGCGGAGACGCTCCCCAGGATCATCTTCTTGAACCCCGAGAGCCCCCGCGTGCCCGAGACGATCAGGTCCGCCCGCTCCTGCTGTGCGAGGCCGACGATCATCTCGACCGGCGAGGACGCCCGGTCCAGGATCACGCCGCGCACCGCGACGCCGGCCTCCTTGGCGAGCGCGGTCGCGTCGGCGATGATCTTGTCGGCCTCCGAGCGGGCGAGGCGGGAGTAGCGCTCGAGGGCCTGCGGGTCCCCGATGTCCGGCGCCGCGAGCGCGCCGATCCCCACCGGGAAGGAGATGGCGTTCACCACGACGAGCTCCGCGCCGTAGCGCTGGGTCAGCGCGACGGCCACCCGGACGGCCCGCACGGCGTTCTCCGACCCGTCCGTGGCCACGACGATGCGGCGGAACGACCCTGGCGCCGGTTCCTGGGAACGTGCCAATGCAATCCCTTCGGCCCGTAGCACGCCGCGGCCCGCTATCAATCCTTCCCCCGACGGACCCGCCCGGGGAAGGCCGGATGCGCCGGGAGGCGGGACCCCGTGCCTGGGCCGACGTCCGGGGGGTCGAGACGGGGAGCCCGCGGCGCCCGGGATGAGGGAATCCTCAAATACCGCGGTGCACCAGGGGGACCCCGGAGGCCCGATGGCCTTGTATTGCCCCAAGTGTGGCGCCCAGCTTCCGGATAATGCGTCTTTCTGCATGAAGTGTGGAACGAACCTCTCCGCGGCGGAGAAGTCGACGGCGCCCGCCGCGCCGGCGGCCCCGATCCTCGCGCCCACCGGTTCCACGGCCCTGAAGTGCCCGAACTGCGGCGGCCCGATCTCGCCCCAGTTCGGCGAGATGGTGATCACCTGCCCGTACTGCGGCAGCGGCATCACGCTCGCGGACGCGGGATGGAAGGGGATCGAGAAACAGACCATGCTCCCGATCCGCTTCGCGAGCCAGGACCAGGTCGTGGCCAAGCTCCACGAGCTCATGGACAAGGGTCTGCTGCACCGGCATCTCCAGGAGGAGTCGAAGCTCGAGGAGATGAACCTCAGCCTCGTGCCCTACTGGATCGTCTCCGTGGCCGCGACCACGAACGTGGTCGCCGCGGACGTGGCCGTGGAGGCGGGGCAGATCGCGACGACCGCGGCGCTCATCGGCCTCATGGGAGGCGCCATGGGCGGGGGCCGCCAGGGCGGCTTCGGCTTCGCGGGGCCCATGATCGCCGGCGGCATGATGGGCGGGATGATGGGCGGCACGATGGGGGGCGGGGGCGCGAAGAAGAGCTACGAGTTCGCGGACAGCTACAACTTCCCCGTGGTCGCGCTCAAGGCGCTCTTCGAGCAGCAGCCGCGGGACTACCAGTTCGACCTCGAGGAACGGACCTTCTTCGATGTCTCCAAAGTGCCGAAGGGCGTGAAGATCCTGAACGGCGATGTGGGCGAGGAGGGCGCGCGGAACGAGGCGAAGGCCTACGTCGCGCAGCTGGAGTCCCAGAAGGCCCACCAGCAGCACCACATGATCCAGCAGCTCCACACCGACGTCAACGCATCGGACGTGGAGCTGCTCCACGCGCCGATCTGGTTCGCCCGCTACGACCACCAGGGACGGAAGATCTCCCTGGTCATCGACGCCAACTCGGGCGGCGTCATCAATAGCATCGGCCTCCAAGCGTGAGAGGCGACCGCCCTCCGGAGCCGGCGCCGGGCTCCCAAGCCTTCAAGTGCCGGCCCCGCCTCCGTGGAGCAGGAGCGCATCCCCTCCCGGGGGAGACGGACATGCCGCGTCGGAACACCGAGGACCTGCAGGGCGCCCTGAAGGAGGCCCGGGACATCCTGACGACGGAGGGCAGGGACCTGCGGTCCCTGCTGTACCAGGACATCCTCCTCAACGCGCTGAAGTGCAAGCGCGACGAGCTCGACATCCTGGACCTCAAGGTGATCAACCGTGCCGTGGCGGAGTTCCGGCACGCGGCCCGCGTCTTCAAGCCGTACCGCGGCGTGCGCAAGGTCTCGATCTTCGGGTCCGCGCGCGTGAAGCCGACGACGCCGGAGTACCGGCTCGCGGTGGACCTGGGCCGCGCGCTCGTCGACGCGGGCTTCATGGTCATCACCGGGGCCGCGTCCGGGATCATGCAGGCCGGCATCGAGGGCGCGGGGGCAGAGCACAGCTTCGGCGTGAACATCCTCCTCCCCTTCGAGAAGGGGCCGCCCGCGGTCCTCCGGGACGATCCGAAGGTCGTGCGGTTCAAGTACTTCTTCACGCGCAAGGTGTTCTTCGTCATGGAGGCCGACGCGGTCGTGCTCTTCCCGGGCGGCTTCGGCACGCACGACGAGGGGTTCGAGGTGCTCACGCTCCTGCAGACGGGCAAGGCGCCGCCCATGCCCGTGGTCCTCATGGAGCCGCCCGGGGAGCACTACTGGCGGTCGTGGGACCGGTTCGTGCGGACGGAGCTCCTGGGCCGCGGCTTCATCGCTCCCGAGGACGTCGACCTCTACCGAATCGCCGGGTCGCCCGAGGAAGCCACGGAGTGGATCACCTCGTACTACTCGACGTACCACTCCGCGCGGCAGGTGGGGGACCGGCTGGTCATCCGCCTCGAGAAGCGCCTCTCGGACCGGGCCCTCGCCGAGCTCAACGCGGCGTTCTCGGACCTCGTCGCGTCGGGGAAGATCGTCCGGACCGCGGCCCTCCCGGAGGAGGACGACGAGCCGGATCTCGCGTCGAAGCCCCGCATCGCGTTCCCCTACGACCGCGGGCGCGCGGGGCGCCTCAACGAGCTGATCCTCGCGATCAACCGCCTTGGCCGCGGGCGATAGAGCGTCGCGACGGGGACGCTCCCGGCGGGGTGCCCACCAGCGCTAGGCTCTGCTCCGATGGGCGTGCTGAGGAGGTGTGCTACACAAAGAATAGCGGAACTGGAGTGGAAGGTCGGTGGCGGGGACGCCGAGCACCTCGGTCAATTCGCCCTCCATCTGTATGTTCCCTGAGGA